>DASTNM010000079.1:0-5777 GCA_035762745.1 Candidatus Polarisedimenticolia bacterium | reverse complement strand
AGCTCCTCGTCGGAGCGTGCCCGGATACCGGCTGCCTCCATTGCCTCGCGGGCGTTGGGTGTGACCACCGTCGAGGGTCGGTAGTGGGGGAAGAGACGCACCTTGGGGTCGATGATGATCGGCAGCCCGCGGCGCGCGGCTTCAGGGAGCATCGCGGCGAGCAGGTCGGGCGAGATTCCTCCTTTGTCGTAGTCGGACACGACGACGGCCGCGACGCCGCCCAGGAGGCTCATGGCCCGCCCGCGGATCGCCTGCGCGGTCGCCTCCGGGAGCGGCTCGTCCTCCTCGCGATCGATGCGCACCACGTGCTGGTGGTGCGCGACCACCCGGGTCTTCACCGTCGTCGGCCGCCCTCGCGACACCACCAGCCCCTCGGCGCCGACGCCGGCCTCCCGGCAAAGTCGTTCGATCTGCTCACCCTCGCGGTCATCACCGCAAACACCGACCAGGTGGGCCCTTCCCCCGAGCCCCGTGATGTTGCGCACGACGTTCCCGGCCCCCCCGAGCGAGGTGCTCTCGCGCTCCAGCCGAACGACCGGAACGGGGGCCTCCGGGGAGATTCGAGACACGCTCCCCCAGAGGAACCGATCGACCATGAGATCGCCGACGACGAGCAGCGAGGCCGCCTTGAAGCGGGCCGCGATTGTGGCGGCGCGCCCCGCGTCGAGGGTCTGCGCCGGCGTCTGCAGGAGACTCAGGGGTGTCCCTCGGGGTTCGGGGAGGCCTCTTCCGGGAGCATCACCGGAATGTCGTCGACCACCGGGTAGCGACGGTTGCAGGTGCGGCAGGTCAGCCCCTTGCCGTCCGGGGACAACTCCACGCCGGTCTTGCAGACGGGGCAGGCCAGAATCTCGAGAAGCTTGGGGTTGAGGGCCATCGGCCTCTCCTCCGTGGATGCGCTCTTATAGCACCGCGCCAAAAGGCTTGTCAAACCCGGTCTACGGTGGGGCTCGGTGCGGCCCTCCTCCCGGCAAGACGGTCGATGACGGTGGCCGGCGGCTCCGTCGCGGACGCGGACCGGCTCTTGAATTGCGACGACCGGGGCCCGGTTGTAAGATGCACGCCCTGATGACCCACTCCTCCTCGTTGCTTGGCGAGCGCGATCGTGTTCTTCTGATCCGGCTGGGGGCGGTTGGGGACGTCCTGCGAACGCTGCCGGCGTTGCACTTGATCCGGCGCACCTTCCCCGCAACACACCTGGCATGGATCGTCGAGGACCTGTCGCGTGACCTGCTCGAAGGGCACCCGGAGATCGACGAGCTCATCCGTTTTCCGGTCCGCGAGCTGCGCGCCGTGACCGCGCGCCCCACGCGACTGTGGGCCGGACTCGCATCGTTGTCACGGAGCCTGCGCGCCCGACAGTTCAGCGTCGCGGTCGACTTTCAGGGGAGCTTCAAGAGCGGGCTCGTCGCCTGCCTGTCGGGCGCCCCCCGGCGCCTGGGATTCGCCGCGGGCCACTGTCGCGAGATGAGCTTCCTCCTCTCCAACCAGCACGTGCGACCGCCCTCCCGGACATTGAATCGGGTGGAGAAGAATCTGTTGCTGGCGGATCACCTCGGGGCGGTCGGCGACGAGGTGACCGCCCTGCTTCCGGAGCGCGAGGAGGACGGGAGGCGGGCCGACGCCATCCTGCGCGAATTGGTTCCCCGGGGCCGGGCGGTGGTCCTATTGTCCCCAGGCACGAGTCGCCGCCAGAGGCACAAGAGGTGGCCGGCCGAGTACTTCGCTCGTCTTGCCTCCCTGATGCGGGAGAGCCTGGACACGCTGTCGCTGGTCGTCTGGGGACCCGGTGAAGAAGGGACGGCGCAGGCGGTCGTCGTCGGATCGGGTGGCGCGGCCCTCATGGCGCCGCCGACCGACCTTCGTACTCTCGCCGCGCTCCTGCGGCGATCGCGCCTCTTCGTCGGCGCCGATACCGGCCCCATGCACCTGGCCTGGCTTGTAGGGTGCCCGGTCGTCGCGTTGTTCGGCCCGACCGACCCGCGCCTCAACTCCCCCCTCGGGCCGGAGCATGTCGTCCTCAACGGAGCCGGCTCCACGGCCTCGATCCGCCCCGAGGAGGTGGTCACCGCGGGAGGTCGTATCCTGGCGCGATCGGCCCTGAACCGGATTCCGGCCGCCGCGCCACGGCTGTCGCGCGCCGCGCTCTTTCCCGCAGTGGCCGGGCGGGATTGATGACGCCGATTGATCCGGCGGGAATCCGGCGGATCCTGATCCGGGTCAACAACTGGATCGGCGACGTCGTGATGATCTCGCCCGCCGTGCGGGCGATCCGCGCCCAGTACCCGGAAGCGCGCGTCACGATCCTGGCCAAGAGCTGGGTCCTCGAGGCGCTGCGCGGCAATCCGTTCTACGACGAATTGGTGGAATATGACAACGAAGGAGCGCATCGCGGCCTGGGCGGCCGTCTGCGCCTGGTGAAGCAGCTTCGTCTGCGGCGCTTCGACCTGGCCGTTTTGTTCCAGAAGGCGTTCGAGGCCGCGGCCTTCGCCTTCCTGGCCGGCGCACGCTTCCGTGTCGGCTACAGGACCGACTCGAGGGGCCCCCTCCTGACCCATTCGCTGCCGCTCCCTCCCGCCGGCACGCACCACGCCGAGATCTTCCTGGGCCTCGCGCGCGCCCTCGGCTGTCCGATCCGCGATACCGCCCCTTTCTTCTATCTCGATGACGAGACGCGCCAAGACGCCATGGCGCTGCTCAGCCAGGCGGGCCTGTCAGGCCACGTGCCTGTCGTGGCGCTGCATCCGGGGGCCTCGAAGCCGCCGCGCGGCTGGCACGCCGACCGTTTCGCCGAGCTGGGGCGCCGGCTGGCGGCGGGTTCCGGGGCTCGCGTGGTCGTTCTTGCCGGACCGGGCGAAGGCGCTCTTGCGGATCGGATCGTCTCTCTCCTCCCCAAAGGCTCGGCCTTCGTCCCTCCCCGCATGCTGTCGATCAAGGGGATGGGAGCGCTCCTCGAGCGCTGTCATCTGCTCGTGGGGAACGACAGCGGACCGATGCATGTGGCTGCCGCCCTGGGTGTTCCGACCGTCGCCCTCTTCGGCCCCGGGGATCCATCTCGCACGGCACCGACGGCGCCAGCGGAACGCCTGGCTGTGATCAGCCGACGGTATCCCTGTTCCCCTTGCCGGCAGGATTTCTTTCGCGAGTGTCCCGCATCGCCGGCCGGCAAGCCGTTCTGTCTCGAGGAGGTGCGTGTCGAGGAGGTGGAGGAGGCGGCGCTCAGGTTACTGCGGGCGGGCCGGGGTCCCTTCGTCTGAGGCCGCGGACACGGACCACCCCCAGGCGATGCGCCGCAGCCCCAGCCGCCGCCGGTAGGACTGAAGGCGATGCCCGAGGTCGCGTAGAAGACTCCGATCGGGGCCGCAGTAACCGCGCAGGAAGATCATCTCTTCGCGCGGCGTGAGCCGCCAGCGGCCCGCGATCCACTTCTCGTACGACCGGAGCAGGCGTGCCAGGTTCCGGAATCTCTGCCTGGAGCCGACCCGTCGCACGAAACGCCCCCGGTCGAGATCGACGATATGCAGCCTGTCACCCTCGGGTCCTTCACCGACGACCAGATTGGTGACGTTCAGATCACCATGGACAAACCCGGCGTCGTGCATCCGGCGCACCAGACTGCCGCTGCTTTCGAGAATCACACGCCGGCGCCGCCAGGGCGCGTTCTCGCGGGCCGCCTCGTAAAGGTTCTGCGCCCGTGGAATTTCTCTCGCGATGATCGCCTGCGCGTGGAGCACACCGAGACTCCTCCTCCAACCGAAGGCCAGAATCTCGGGGGTCGGAAGACCCGCCCGGTCGAGCCGGTGCGCCAGTTGCAGCTGCCTCAGCCCCCGCTTTCGTCCGAGGTAGAGGCCGCCAAGGAATCGGCCGAGGAGTCCTCCGTGCAGTGCCCGCTTGCCCACCACGCCACGTCCCGCGAGCCTGAAGCGCGCCAGGGTCCCGCGTCCCGATCCCGGACGCTTGTCCCTCGGCCCTGCTCCGGCGAGGAGGAAGTCGGTCTCCCCGCGGGCGATCTCCTCGGCGCACTCCGGCAGCGTCAACCAGACCGCCGCGGGTGAACGGACGCTTCGGTAACCGGCGGGGACATCGGTCGTTTCTCCCCCGCCCCTCATGTCGGGATCTCCGGCTCGGCTTCAACCGTTCGCGCCCGGCCGAACACGTGGGCGACCAGGATGCCGACCAGGTAGAGCAGGATCATCGGCCCCGCGAAGATGCACTGCGTCACGACGTCGGGGGTGGGGGTGATGACCGCCGCGATGATGAAGATCACCAGGATGGCGTACTTGAAGTTGCGCCAGAGGAACCCGGCTGTCACCAGTCCCAGTCTCGAAAGGAAGTAGATGATCGTCGGCAGCTCGAAGACCAGTCCCATGCCGAGGATGATCTTGCTCTCGAAGCTGAACAGGCTGCTGATCCTGAGCGCCGGCTGAAACCCTTTCGCCACGCCCATGAGGAAATCACAGGCCCGCGGAAACCCCTGGTAGTAGCCGAACGCCCCGCCGAGAACGAAGAAGACGGTGGCGAACAGGATGAACGGCACCACGTTGCGCCGTTCACGCGCATAGAGGCCCGGTGCGATGAAGGCCCAGAGCTGGTACAGAACGAACGGGGAGGAGAGGAAGAGTGACGCCAGAAAGGCCACCTTCATGTAGAGCAGGAACGGTTCGGTGATCTCGAGATAGACCGGCTGCGTCCCCTTGAGATAGGGGCGCACAGGCTCGAGGAGGAAATCGAGGATGCGGCTGGCGTAAAAGAGGGAGACGCAAAAGCCGATCCCCACCGCCAGGAGGGCGCGCAGGATACGCTTCCGGAGCTCATCGAGATGCTCCAGGAAGGTCATCGTCGGCAGGTCAGCGGGTGTCGTCCCGGGGCTCGGCATCTTTCGCCACAGCCGGGCCCGCGTCACCGGTTCCGGGGAGGGCCGTTTTGGAGTCCCGGCGAGCGGGCGGCTCGCTTTTGGCGATCTCATTGTCGAGCGTGTCACGCAAATCGTTCGCCGCCCGGCGGAACTCGGCGAGGCCCTTGCCAATGGCGCGCCCCAACTCGGGGAGCTTGCGCGGGCCGAAGATCAGCAGCGCGACAACAAAAATGACGATGAGTTCGGGTCCGCCGATCGATCCGAACATGCCGACCTCCCGATCCCTGACCGCTTGCCCTGAGCCCCGGCCGGTCCCGACCCGGGGGCTCTCCGAGCGCTCGATGGACCTGCTTCAGAACCGACATCTTAGCACCAACTCACGCTGGCGGCGGGGCTTACGCTGCGAGGCGACGGATGGCTGACGCCACTTTCGGGGGGGCCGTTTCTTTACAAGGCACCGACCGGGCACTATAATTCCAGCACGCCGTGGGCTGAGGAGAGGCCAAGTGCGCAAGCGATCGATCCTGGGGGGGCTGGCTTTTGTCATCGCGGGCAGCCTCGCCGGGGGGCTGGTCGGAGGGCGCAGCGCGACGGACCCTGACAAAACCAACGATCAGCTCGGCACCTACACCCAGATACTCAGCCTGATCCAGTCCCGCGCCGCCGATTCGGTCGATCCCAAGGTCGCCA
Source organism: Candidatus Polarisedimenticolia bacterium (assembly GCA_035762745.1). Lineage (GTDB taxonomy): Bacteria > Acidobacteriota > Polarisedimenticolia > Gp22-AA2 > Gp22-AA2 > DASTNM01. Next base: position 232 of record DASTNM010000079.1, on the reverse strand, counting down.
TCGAGGGGTCGATCCGCGGCATGCTTCGAACCCTTGACCCGCACACCAACTACCTCGACGCCGACGATTACAAGAACATGTTGGAGGAGCAGCAGGGGAGCTTCTCCGGGCTCGGGATCGTCATATCGAAGCCCTCACTCGACAAGCCGCTCACCGTGATCTCTCCGCTGGAGGGGACGCCGGCGGCCATCGCCGGGATCCGCGCCGGGGACGTCATCTCGCAGATCGAGGG
>DASTNM010000078.1:0-11232 GCA_035762745.1 Candidatus Polarisedimenticolia bacterium | reverse complement strand
GGAAATCGACCGCGTGGCGCGTGTCGAAGAAGAGGAGCGCGAACACCTCCGGGCTGATCTTCCCTTCCTTGTTCCCGGATTCCAGAGCGGTGGTGGAAAACGTCCGGGTCGAAGCCCAAGGTTCGATATAGTCGACGTAGCGGCGCGTCAGGTCGCAGGCCCGGCGGTACAAGACGAGCGCCGTCCCGGCGATTAGGGATTCGCCGCAGATGGGGGCTATCCCTGGTACTCGCCCGTCACGACGCGCCGCAGCGTCTGCTCGTCGATGTTCGAGCCCGACAGGACGATGCCGACCGTCTTGCCGGCCAGCCGGTCGCGCAGCCTCAGCAGGCCGGCCAATCCGGCCGCACCGGCCCCTTCGACCAGGTTGTGCGTCGTCCGCAGCAGCAGGCGCAGGGCGGCGGCGATCTCCGCCTCGGAGATCTTGACGAACCCGGCGAGCCCCTGGCGCAGGGGGTCGAAGGTGAGAGGGTAGACGCTGCGCGTCGCCAGGCCGTCGGCGAAGGTGTCGGCCGAGGCGCCCGCGATCGGCCGGCCGGCGTGCCAGGAGTCGTGGATCGCCGAGGCGCGCTCCGCCTGTACGCCATAGATCTGAAGACCGGGACGCCGCTCGCGCGCCACGGTCAGCGCCCCGACCGCCAGCGATCCCCCGCCGACGCCGAGAACCAGGGCGTCGAGGAGGGGCGCTTCCTCCACGATCTCGAGCGTCATCGTGGCGGCGCCGGCGATCACCAGGGGGTCGTTGGTCGAGTGCACCAGCCGCAGCCCCCGCTCGCGCATCAGGCGATCGGCCACCGCCACCGCCTCGTCGTAGTCCCTCCCCTGCTCGATCAGGGTGGCGCCGAACCCCCGCAGCGCCGCGTTCTTCTCCGGGTTGTTGCCGAGAGGCACGCAGATCGTGACCGGGACGCGCAGGAGGCTCCCGGCCCAGGCGAGGCCGAGGCCGTGGTTGCCGCGCGTGGCTGCCACGACACCGCGCCGCCGCTCCTCCTCCGTCAGCGTGCTCATCACCGACATCCCGTTGCGCGCCTTGAAGGCGTTGGTCGGGTGGTGGTTTTCGTGCTTGACGAGCACCTTGAGGCCCGAGCCGACCGCCTCGTCGAGCGGCGCGTAGGAGCGCAGGGGGGTGGGGGCGAGGTAGGGGCGGATCCGGTCGCGCGCCGCCAGGACTTCCGGGAAGCCTATCGGCCAGGATGCCCTGCCGCTGCCCATCGTTCTCTCAGGCGCCCGTCGGGGGAGGCCCGGCGCCCCGCCGGACGAGGTGGCCGGCGCCCGACAGGGCGTTCAGGGCCTGCTCGAGCTGGGACTCGCGCACCAGGACGTAGTCGGTGTCGTAGGTCGACAGGGTGAAGATGGTGACGTCGGCCTTCGCCAGCGGCCCGGCGACCGACAGCACGATCCCCGTCAGGTCGAAATCGAACGGCCCCTCCAGCTTGATGGCGCGCCAGCCGGGGGCGGCCCGCACCTCCGGGGGAACCTGCCCCTCGGGACAGACGATCGACAACTCGTCCGCGTTCCTCGAAATGGAGAAGAACGGCGTCGCCGTGGCCCAATCCGGGATCGCCGCCTTTGGGTCGAGCCGACAGACCGCCAGCCGTCCCGGGAGCAGGGAGAGGGTGAGGGCGACTTTAGGCATGGAGGATTATGGATCGGAAATCCCTTCGCGGGAGCCGAGTCGGCTGCAACCCGGCGCGGGGGGCTGTCGTACTATCCGTGTAGTCCTAATCCAAGGAGGAATCTCCATGCGCCGTCTCCTGACTCTCTGCGCCCTCGGGCTTCTTGTCCTGTCCGCCCCCGACGCCGCCGCGGCCGAGGTCACCCGGACGCTGCGGGCGGAGCTGGCCCCCGGCGTCACCGGCCCCTTCGGCGTCGAGAACCTGGCCGGCGCGATGCATGTCGTCCGGGGATCGGGCCCCACCCTCGTGGCGGTCGCCACGGTGCACGCCGAGAGCGCCGAGTTGGCCGACGCCATGCGCTTCGAGCAGGTCGCCGGCAAGGAGGGGATCCCGACGCTGCGCGTCATCTACCCGCTCGACCGCGTCGGCACCGTCCGCTACCCCGGAGGGGATGGGTCCTCGATCGCCGTCCCCGAATTTCTCTCCGGACTGGTCGGGTCGGGGACGCGCTACGACGGCCGGAAGGTCCGGGTCACCGGCGGCTCGGGGGGGACCCTGATCTACGCCGACGTCGAGGTCCAGGTCCCGGCCCACGCCGTCGAGGCGACCTTCCGCAACGTCTTCGGCTCGCTGAGGGGCGAAGGGGTCGAGGGGAAGATGAAGTTCGACACCGACTCCGGCAGCATCAAGGTCGAGAAGGCGCGCGGCACGCTGATCCTCGACACCGGGTCGGGGAATGCCTCGGCGACCGGCATCGAGGGCTCGCTGACCTGCGACACCGGCAGCGGCAACTGCAGCATCGACGGCTTCAAGGGGGAGTCGATCACCTGTGACGTCGGATCCGGCAACGTGCACATCTCGGCGGCGAGCGCCCAGCGGGTCTCCGCCGACACCGGCTCCGGGAACGTGCGCGTCCTCGACTCCGACGTCGAGACGCTCAACGCCGACACCGGCTCCGGGAACGTGATACTGGAGTCGCGCGGCAACCGCCTGGCGCGCATCAGGGCCGACACCGGCAGCGGCAACGTGACGCTGCGCCTGGGACCCGACGCCTCGTTCGAGGCGCTGGCCGACCAGGGGAGCGGGGACATCATCAACCGCTATGCCGACGCCCAGCCGATCCTCAAAAGAAAGGAGCTGATCGGCTACCGGCGCGGCGACGGCCGGACCCGTATCACGGTGGACACCGGCAGCGGCGACCTCACCCTCGAGCCCGGGGGTGACTCGGCGCGCAACGAGCGATGAAGCGCGGCGCGACGCCGCGCTGCGCCCCCGTCCGGTTGCCGGCGGACCTCGAGGAGGTCCGCGCCCTGTTCCGCGAGCACGCCGCCTCCCTCGACTTCGACCTGTTGTTCCAGAGGTTCCACGAGGAGCTGGACGGCCTGCCGGGGGAGTATGCTCCCCCGTCGGGCCGGCTCCTCCTGGCGTGGGACGCCGATCGAGTCGCCGGCTACGTCATCGGCTATGATCGGATGCGGCTCGACACCATTCCTTCGATGCGGGAGGCGATCACGCTCTATCGCGCCCTCGGCTTCGAGACGATCGAGCCTTACCGGCACAACCCGATCGCGGGGGCCCTCTTCGTGGAGCTCCGCCTCTGAACCTCGTCATGGTGCGCCGCCTGACCGCGGCCGCCGCTCTTGTCATCGCCGCCCTCGTCATCGCCGTCGGGGCCGCGCCGGCGACCCAGGACGCCGAGGGGCGCGCCGAGGCGATCGCCCGGACGATCCCGAACTCCGCCTCCTATTCCCGGCACCTCCTCTACCTGACGGAGGAGCCGCACCAGACCGGCACGCCGCGCAACATGGAGCTGGCGGCCTACGTGCGCGACCGCTTCATCGAGTACGGGCTGGAGGAGGTGCACTTCCACGATACGCCGGCGCTGATGACCTACGGCCGCTCCGCCTCGGTCGATCTGATCGATCCGGTGGCGCTATCGCTGAAACTGGCCGAGGACCCGGTGGCGGCCGACAAGGACAGCTACCTCTACCGCGACAAGGGGCAGGTCCCGTTCCACGGCTACGCCGCCGATGGCGACGTGACGGCCGAGGTGGTCTACGCCAACAGCGGCGGCCCGGAGGACTTCGCGGCGCTCGACGCGCTGGGGGTGGAGGTGCGAGGCCGCATCGTGATCATGCGCTACTCAGACCCTTACTCCTACCGCGGCTTCAAGGTGTACCAGGCCGAGTCGCGCGGCGCCGCCGGGGTGATCATCTACTCCGACCCGGCCGACGACGGTTACGCGCGCGGCGAGACCTATCCCGAGGGACCGTGGGGTCCGCCCAGCCACATCCAGTGGGGGGCGATCCTCTACGACTGGCTTGGGGCCGGGGAGCCGTTCACCTTCCACTGGACGCGCGGCAAGGACGGCGTCTGGAAAGAGGGACCGGTGCGCGACCGGCAGCTGCCGAAGATCCCGTCGCTGCCGATGTCCCACGAGGACGCTGCCGAGATCCTGTCGCGCCTGGCGGGGCCGGTGGTGCCGCGCGGCTGGCAGGGGGCCCTGCCGTTCACCTATCACGTCGGTCCCGGCCCGGCGCGCGTCCGCCTGCGCGTCGACAACCAGGAGGAGATCGGCACGATGCGCAACGTCATCGGCCTGATCAAGGGGAGCGACCAGCCGGAGAAGTGGGTCGTCCTCGGCAACCACCGCGACGCCTGGATCTACGGCGCCGTCGATCCCGCAAGCGGCACCGCCGCGCTGCTGGAGGTGGCGCGCGCGCTCGGGGCCGCCCTCAAGGCCGGTCTCCGCCCGCGCCGCACCATCGTCTTCGCCAACTGGGACGCGGAAGAGCAGCTGCTCGGCGGGTCGACAACCTGGGCCAAGGAGCAGAAGGAAAGGCTCGGCGCCGACGGCGTCGCCTACATCAACGTCGACAGCGCCGTCGCCGGGACGCATTTCAGCGGCGGCGCGACGCCGGCATTGGCCGATTTCCTGCGCGACGCGACGCGCGTCGTGAACGACCCCGACAGCGGCGGGCCGTTGTACGACGCCTGGGGCTCGTCCGCTCCCGGCGGCGTGCCGGAGGTCGACACGATCGTCGGGGCGACCGACTACACCGCCTTCCAGGAGCACATCGGCATGTCGTGCATCGACATGTCGTTCGACGGGCCGTACGGGGTCTACCACTCGCAGTACGACGACTATCGCTGGATGAGCCGCGTCGGCGATCCCGGCTTCCGCTATGGCACGACGCTGGCGCGGCTGTGGGGGGTGGTCGCCCTGCGCCTGGCGAACGCCGACATCCTGCCGATGCGCTACTCGAGCTACGCCCGTGCCGTGCCGGGGTACCTCGACGGCATCGAGGCGAAGTCCGCCCCGAAACGGACGATCCGGCTCGACGCGGCGCGCGCCGCCGCCGCGCGCTGGGGGGAGGCGGCCGCGGCGCTCGAGGCGCGGCTCGACCGGCGCGCCTCCCCGGAGGGCGCGGTGCCGCCCGACGTCGCGCGCGGGGTGAACGATCTGCTCCTGGCGGTCGAGCGGGCGATGACCGAGCCGCAGGGGCTCAAGGGCCGCCCCTTCTTCAAGCACCTGATCTACGCGCCGCAGCCGACCTATCGCGAGGAGATCCTGCCGCGCCTCTTCGAGGCGATCGAGGCGGGCGACTTCGAGGCGATCCCGCGCCACGAGGCGGAGCTGGTGGCGGCGTTCGACCACGCCGCCGATCTGCTGCGCCGGGCCTCCGCCCTAATCCCCGGTCAGGATGTTTCCGAGGACACCGCGCGCCCCGCTCCCGCCGCCTCCGGTCCGTCCCGGAATTCGCGGAATTAGCCAGGAGAGGAACGCCTGGGTCGACCGGGTTTGCAGGTAGAGTTCCCCGGCGCCCCGGAACTCGCAGACCAGCCCCTCGCCCGAGAGCAGGGTCGACTTCCAGCCCCCCACCTTGCGCACCTGGAAATCAAGCCCTTCGGTGAAGGCGACGACGTGCCCGGTGTCGCAGATGTAGGGGCGGCTGCCGTCGAGCGTCACCCGGTGGATGGCGCCGTACGAGCAGAGGAGGATCGGCCCCTTCCCGGCGGCCCTCAGGAGGAAGAGCCCCTCCGATCCGAAGAAGGTCCTGGCGCCGCCCCACTTCAGATCCAGGTTGATCGACGGCTCGCTGGCCAGGAACGACCCCGACTGCACGTAGAGCGTGCCGCCCGTCAGCGCCAGCGACGCGATGTCGCCCGGCAGCGACGGGGCCAGGGTGATCTCCCCGGGACCGCCCTTCGAGGTGAAGGTGTTCGCGAAGAGCGTCTCGCCCCCCAGGACCGAGCGCGTGAGCGCCCCCAGCAGGCCGCCCTTCATGCCGGTGTCGATCTCGAGGTTCGAGGACATGCTGACCATCGCGCCGGCCTCGGCCTGGATCGACTCCTCGGGGCCGAGGCCGATGATGGCGAGCGAGTACGAAGGCTGGTACTTGATGTCGATCTGCATCGCGTTCCCCCGCGTGTTCCCTGTATCATACGTCAACGAGGATCACGAGGTTCCCCGGGCGCCTGCCGCTTCCGACCGCCGCCGACCCGCTCACGCGGCAGAACAACCTTGCCGTCTATCACTGAGCGCCGGCCTCGGATAGAATGGCCCCTTCGTAGAGTTTCCAACACATGAAACGCGTCACGCGCCGGACTTTCGTGAAAGCCGCGACGCTCGCCTCGGCGGGCGTGGCGCTGCACGTCTCCCCCCGCGCCGCGGGCAACCCGACGCACGACGTCGTCGTGCTCGGGGCCGGGATGTCCGGCCTGGCGGCGGCGCGCGACCTGGCACGCGCCGGCCTCGACGTGGTGGTGCTCGAGGCGCGTGACCGGGTCGGCGGGCGGATCCAGACACTGCACGAGCAGAGTCCGCACGGCCTGGAGATCGGGGCGCAGATGATCCACGGATCGCACGCCCCGACCTGGGCGCTCATCAAGGAGTTCGGCATCGAGACGCGCCCCCTGGGCGAGTGGGACCGCTGGCGCTTCAGCCCCGGTACCGGCTTCTGGAAGCCGGACGAGGCGCGCGAGCGTGAGCTGCAGGAGCGTCTGACCGAGGCCTATCACGCCTGGCGCGGCGAGGATATCCCCTACCAGAAGTTCCTGGACACGCTGAAGCTGAGCGAGAAGGAGCTCGACTCGGTCCCCGAGAACTCCCTCTCCTGGGCGGCGGAGCCGGACGAGATGAGCCTCAAGGCTTCGATCGAGGACAGCGCGGCCTGGGAGGCTTACTGGGATCAGAATTTCCAGGTGGTCGGCGGCTACGACCAGGTGCCGAAGAAGATGGCCGGGGGGCTCGGCGACCGGGTGCGGCTGTCGTCGGTCGTGCGCGGGGTGGCGTGGAGCCGCGACGGGGTGACCGTCACCTCGGAGCGCGAGGGGCGCAGCGAGACGCTGCGGGCCCGGCGCGCCGTGGTGACGCTGCCGATCGGCATCTTGCAGGCCGGACGTCCCGCCTTCTCGCCCGATCTCCCCGCCTGGAAGCGCCGCTCGATCGACGCGCTGCACATGGGGCGTGTCGTGGTGGTCCAGATGCTGTTCGACGACTGGTTCTGGCGCGATCCCGTCACCGGCCGCAAGGGGTGGAGGGCGCAGGCCGGCCGCGTCTCCTTCTGGGATCCGCACCCGGCGGGGCGCGGCATGCCGGGGCTGGAAGGGTGGATCACCGGCCGGGCGGCCCAGGAGCTGAGCGACCTCGGCGACAAGGCCGGAGTGGAGCGGGCCCTCGATTGGGTCGAGGAGGCGCTGCCGGGCTCCGGCGCCCGCAAACGCCTGCAGTGGTCGGTGATGCGCGACTGGGTTCGCGACCCCTACGCCCTGGGCTGCTACTCGTACACCAGGCCCGGTGGCCACGGCCAGCGCGCCGTCCTCGCCACGCCGATCCAGGACTGCCTCTATTTCGCCGGCGAGGCGACCGAGGCGCCGCCCCATTACCAGACGGTGCACGGCGCCTACAACAGCGGCCGGCGCGCCGCGCGCGAGATCCTCGCCGATCTCGGGGTCGAGGTCACCGCCTCCCGGGCGATCTCGTCACCTCACCCCGAGCGACGCGCATGATCGGCGCGTCCGCGGCGCCGCGCCGGCGCCGCTCCCCGGGCGCCTCGGGGTGGTCCGTCGTCGCGCTCGGGACGCTTCTGGCGACTCTTCTGGCCGCGCCGCCGGCGCGCGCCGCCGCGGCCGGGTCCCCGTCCCTCTACAAGATGAAGATCGAGCACACCGTCATCCCGCTGCACGACGGGGTGCGGCTGGCGGCCGACCTGTTCATGCCGGACGGCGCGAAACCGCGAGCGAAATTCCCCGCCATCCTCGAGTATCTGCCGTACCGCAAGGACGACGGCGGCCTGGATCGCGACTACCTCTTCTATTCCTACATGGTGCCGCGCGGTTACGTCTGCGCCCGGGTCGATATCCGCGGCACCGGCCAGAGCGAGGGGCGCACCCCCGACCGCGAGTACTCCGACCAGGAGCAGCAGGACGGCATGGAAGTGATCGACTGGCTGTCGAAGCAGCCCTGGTCGAACGGCAACGTCGGCGAGTGGGGGATCTCGTGGGGCGGCTTCAACTCGATCCAGATGGCGATGCGCCACCCGCCGGCCCTGAAGGCGATCATCGCCGTCGACGCCTCGGACAACCTGTTCCAGGACGACATCCACTACATCGACGGCCTGATGCACGTCGACGAGTACGAGATCGCCATGGACCTGCACACGACCCTGCCGCGGGCCCCCGAGTTCCCTCTCGACGAGGCGGTCCTGGCGACGCGCTTCGACAACTCTCCATGGCTCCTGATGTACAAGAAGCAGCAGCGCAACGGGGCGTTCTGGAAGCGCGCCTCCCTGCACCCGGACTACGGCCGCATCGGCATCCCGACCTTTCTCGTCGGCGGCTGGTACGACGGCTACCGCGACAGCGTGCCGCGCATGCTGCAGTCGATGAAGGCGCCCGTGAAGGCGCTGATCGGACCCTGGAACCACACCTACCCGCACGAGGCGGTGCCCGGGCCGGCGATCGAGTGGCGCCGCGACGCCGTCCGCTTCTGGGACCAGTGGCTGAAGGGGCGCGACACCGGCATCATGAAGGAGCCGCCCGTGACGGTGTTCGTGCGCCACTGGCATCCGCCCGATCCGGGCCTCAAGGAGATCCCGGGCGAGTGGCGCTTCGAGGACGGCTGGCCCGTGCGCCGCACGCGGATGACGACCTTCTACCCCACCGGCGACCATGGTCTCGCCGCGGCGCCCGGCGCGCCCGACACGCACAGCCTCAAGTACATCCCGTCGGCCGGCGCCGCCGCCGGCTTCTGGTGGGGCGAGCTTCTGACCGACCAGAGGGAGGCGGACGCCTTCAGCCTGGTCTACGACTCGCCGCCGCTCAAGGAGGAGGTCGAGATCCTCGGGATGCCGCAGGCGCTGCTGTCGGCCTCGGCCTCGGCGCCGCTCGCCAACTGGTTCGCGCGCCTGTCGGACGTGGCACCGGACGGCACCGTGACGCAGGTGACCGGCGCCGGACAGAGCGGGGCGCAGCGCGAGTCGGACGAGAGACCGGCGCCGCTGGAGCCCGGGAAGGTCTATCCGATCGCGGTCGAGATGCACGTCACCTCCTGGGTCTTTCCGCCCGGCCACCGCATCCGGCTGGCGGTCTCGAACGCCGTCTGGCCGATGATCTGGCCGACGCCCTACCCGATGACGACCACGCTCCGGCTCGGGGGCGAGACCTCGACGCGTCTCGTCCTGCCGGTGATTCCGCACGAGGATCGCCCGCGTCCACGGTTCGATCCGCCGGAGAGCGTGCCGCCGCTGCCGGGCGTCCGATCGATCGGCGACACCTGGCCGGGCGAATGGTCGACCCGCCGCGACGAGGTGCGCCAGTCGACGCGCGTGGAGTGGCACGGCCACTCGGCCACCGAGCTCCCCTGGGGCGGCGAGACTCAGGACGAGCGACTGTCCTACGAGGTCGCCGACGACAACCCCGCGGTGTCGACCGTGCGCGGCGAGGTCACGACCGAGGTCCACCTCAAGGACCGCGTCCTGACCTGGCACGGCGTCCTCGACTTCAAGAGCGACGCGCAGAACTTCTACTATCACTACACGCGGTCCCTGCTGAAGGACGGGCTGGCGATCCGCGACAAGAGCTGGGACGAGACGATCCCGCGCGACCTGCAGTAGGGGCGGGACAGGGGGGAGGCGATGGACCTCGGCCTGAAGGGGAAGGTGGCGATCGTCACCGGGGGATCGCGCGGCATCGGCCGGGCCACCGCCGCCGCGCTCCTGCGCGAGGGGGCGCAGGTCGTCGTGTCGTCCCTGCGGGCCGAGTCGGTGACGGCGGCGACCAGGGAGCTCGGGGCGCTCGGGCGGGTCGAGGGGATCCCCGCCGACGTGGCGCTGGAGAAGGACGTCGTCCACCTGGTGCGCGAGACGGTGCGCCGCCTCGGGCGCCTCGACGTCATGGTCGCCAACGCCGGCATCGCCGGAACGTACACCCATGTGTGCGACATGTCCCTCGCCGCCTGGGAGGAGATGATGGGGATCCATCTGCGCGGCACCTTCCTGTGCGCGCGCGAGGCGGCGAAGGCGATGCGCGCCGCCGGGACCCCGGGGCGGATCGTGACCGTCTCCTCGACCAACGCCTACGAGTGCGATCCGAAGGCGGCGCACTACAACGCCGCCAAGGCCGGCATCCTCGGCCTGACCCGCTCCCTGGCGGTCGATCTCGGGCCCTGGGGGATCCGGGTCAACGGGGTCGCCCCCGGCTGGGTCTACACCGACATGTCGATCCCCGACCTGCCGAAGAGGGGGGTGCGGATCGACAACCTCGGCGCCCTCGACCGCGCCGGCGATCCGGAGGAGATCGCCGCCGCCATCCTCTTCCTGGCTTCGAGCGCCTGCGACTTCCTGACCGGGACGACGCTGGTGGTCGACGGCGGCCAGGTCATCATCGCCCCGAAGCTGCCGCCGAGGTAGCCCGGCCGGCGGTGGTGGGCCAGTCTGTGGCGGACTACGGAGATCGTCCCGCCGTGCGGTGTCGCGCCTTCGGTTCGCCGGGTACGGGTCCGGCTCGCTGCGCGAGCCTCCCCTCGCCTCGCCTCGCTCCGCCCTTCGCGCCAAGAGCGCGCGAAGGGGCCCCGTCGCTCGGTCTCACACGACCCGGCGAACCGAAGGCGCGACACCGCACTCCGCCACGACTCTCCGTCGCGACTGGAGCTGCATCCCTCGCGGCCGGAGGGGCGCTCGCGGGTGGGGTTCGAAACTGCAGCGGCGCGCCAGGGTCCGATCATCGTGGGGCCGAGACCTGCAGAGGTGAGATTGAGTCAGGGCGGTGATGCCCATGACGTGACTCAGTCCCGACGTGCGGGGCCGCGGGCTGCGTTCGCCGGGTCGTACGAGACCGAAGGCCGGGGTCCCGCCGCGCGGACTGTGCGCGGCGGGCGGCCTGAGGCGAGTCGAGGGGAGGGTCGCGCAGCGAGCCGGACCCGTGCCCGGCGAACGCAGCCCGCGGCCCCGCACACCGGGGTTGCCCCGTGACAGGACCACCGCCGTCGTTCACACTGACCCACTACCCAGATTCTATGAGCCCCACCGGATCGCGATCCCGCCCGGCGCCGGGAGCACCTCGACGCGCCGTTTGGCGTCGCGCCATTCCCGACCCCCACGATGAGAATCGACGA
>DASTNM010000077.1:0-5721 GCA_035762745.1 Candidatus Polarisedimenticolia bacterium | reverse complement strand
TCGCACGCGCCCGATCGCAGGCACGCGCCCGCGCGGGCGGGATGAGGAGGACGATGCCCGTCTGGAGCGTGAGCTGCTGGCCGATCCCAAGGAGCGCGCCGAGCACGTCATGCTCGTCGACCTAGGGCGCAACGATCTAGGTCGGGTCTGCCGCCCGGGATCGGTCGAGGTGGCGCGCTTCATGGGGGTGGAGCGCTATTCGCACGTCATGCACCTGGTGTCGGAGGTGACCGGCCGGCTGCGCCCGGGGCGCGACGCCTTCGACGGGCTCCTCTCCTGCTTCCCGGCGGGGACGGTCTCCGGGGCGCCGAAGGTCCGAGCGATGGAGATCATCGACGAGCTGGAGACGACGCGGCGCGGCCCATATGCCGGGGCGGTCGGCTACGTCGACTACGCCGGGGCTCTCGACTCGTGCATCACCATCCGCACCATGGTGATGACGAAGGGGGTCGCCCACGTGCAGGCGGGGGCCGGTATCGTGGCCGACTCCGTACCGGAGCGCGAGTACCGCGAGTGTGTCAGCAAGGCGGGGGCGCTGATCGATGCCATCGAGAGGGCGGAGCGGACGGCATGATCCTCGTCGTCGACAACTACGACTCGTTCACCTACAACCTGGTCCAGTACCTGGAGGAGCTGGGGGCCGGAGTCGAGGTGTACCGCAACGACCGGATCACGGTGGAAGGGATCGCGGCGCGGCAGCCTGAGGCCGTCGTGATCTCGCCGGGGCCGAAGACCCCCGACGCCGCAGGTATCACGCTCGAGGTCATCCGCTCCCTCTCCGGGCGCCTGCCGATCCTCGGCGTCTGTCTGGGGCACCAGGCGATCGGCCAGGCGTTCGGTGGAGTGATCACGCGGGCGCCCTCGCTCATGCATGGCAAGACGAGCCGCATCGAGCACGATGGCCGGACGATCTTCAGGGGGCTGGGCAATCCCTTCGAGGCGACGCGCTACCATTCCCTGGTCGTCGATCCGAAACGGGTCCCCGGCGACCTGGAGGTCTCGGCGACCGCGGACGGCGGGGTGATCATGGGGCTCAGGCACCGGCGGCATCCGACGGAAGGGGTGCAGTTCCACCCCGAGTCGATCCTGACGCTGGAGGGGAAGAGGCTCTTGAAGAACTTCGTGGAGAGGACGCGGTGACCGCATCCGAAGGCGACGGGCTCCTGGGGGCCCTGGAGAAGGTGCTGGCGGGCTCGGAGCTCTCCGGCGGCGAGGCGCGCGCGGCCTTCGAGTCGATCATGGACGGCGCCGTGCCGGCGGCGCGCCTGGCAGCCTTCCTGGTGGCCCTCCGGATGCGCGGCGAGACGGTCACCGAGATCGCGGCCTTCGCGCGCGTCCTGCGCGAGCGGGCGACGGTGGTCCGCTCGAGGCACGTGGCCGTCCTCGATACGTGCGGCACGGGCGGCGACGGAGCCGGGACCTTCAACATCAGCACCCTGGCGGCGTTTGTGGTGGCGGCGTCCGGAGTGCCGGTCGCGAAGCACGGCAATCGGTCCGCCAGCGGCCGCTGCGGCAGCGCCGACCTCCTGCAGGGGCTTGGAGTGCGGGTGGATCCCCCGGTCGCCACCGTGGAGCGGGCCCTGAACGAGATCGGACTGGGTTTTCTCTTCGCCCCGGCGCTGCACGGGGCGATGCGGCACGCCGCTCCCGTACGGCGGGAGCTGGGGGTGCGCACCGTGTTCAACCTGCTCGGACCTCTGACCAACCCGGCGGGCGCCACGCGGCAGCTTCTCGGTGTCTACGATCCGCGGCGACTCGAGGGGTTGGCGCATGTCCTCAAGGATCTCGGATCGGAACGGGCGATGGTGGTGCACGGGGAGGGGCTGGATGAGATCGCCCTGCACGCCCCGACGCGCGTGGCCGAGCTGCGGGACGGGGAGGTGCGCACCTACACTCTGACGCCCGAAGAGGCCGGGCTGTCGCGCGCGCGCCTGCGTGACCTGGCCGGGGGAGGGGTGGAGGAGAACGTCGCCATCGCGCGCGGCATCCTCGAGGGGGCGGCGGGGCCGCGGCGCGACGTCGTGCTGCTCAATGCGGCGGCCGCGCTGGTGGTGGCGGAGCGGGCCCGCGATCTACGCGACGGAGTGGCGCTGGCGGCGCGCGCCGTCGATAGCGGAGAGGCGTTGCGGGTCATGCACCGGCTGCGGGACCTCTGCCCCGTCGAGGACCAGGGGAGCGCGACATGACCCTCCAGGGGGCGGGGAGCGGGTCGATGGGGATCCTCGAGCGCATCGTCGCGGCCAAGCGCCTCGAGGTGGAGCGGGACAAGAAAGTCGTGCCGATGCGACGCATGATCGAGCAGGCCACGGGAGCGCCACCGCCGCGCGATTTCGCGGCGGCGCTTCGCGACGAGGGGCGCATCAACATCATCGCCGAGGTCAAGCGGGCCTCCCCGTCGCGCGGCGGCATCCGCGAGCACGCCGATCCGGTCGAGGTGGCGCGCGCCTATGCCGGGGCGGGGGCCGCGGCCATCTCCGTGCTGACCGAGTCGCGCTTCTTCCTGGGCGCGCCGGGGCACCTGACCGCGGCCAGTGAGTCGGTGCAGGTGCCGGTGCTGCGCAAGGACTTTCTTTTCGACGAGTACCAGGTCTATCAGAGCCGGGCCATGGGGGCCGATTCGGTGCTGCTGATCACGCGCCTCCTGTCGACGCGGGATCTGGGGACGCTTATCGGTGTCTCCCGCTCCCTGCACATGGAGCCCCTGGTGGAGGTCCATTCCGAGGAGGAGATCGATCGGGCCGTCGACTGCGGGGCCGGGGTGATCGGGGTGAACAACCGCGATCTCGGAACGATGGCGGTGTCGATCGAGAACTCGTTGCGCCTGGCGCCGCGCATTCCGGAGGGGCTCGTGCGGGTCAGCGAGAGCGGCATCGAGGGGCGCTCCGACATCGCGCGGCTGCGCCGCGCCGGCTTCCAGGCTTTCCTGATCGGCGAACGGCTGATGCGCGAGACCGATCCGCGGGCGGTTCTCCTGACCCTCCTGACCGCGGAGGGCGCCTGATGGTGCGCGTCAAGGTGTGCGGAATCACCCGCCTCGAAGATGCCCTGCTGGCCATCGGGCTGGGGGTCGACGCGCTCGGATTCAACTTCGTCCCGGGGAGCCCGCGCCGTGTCAGCCCCGAGCAGGCGCGCGCCATCTCGTCCGCGCTGCCGCCGTTCGTGACCAAGGTGGGCGTCTTCGCCGACGAGCTGCCGCGCGTGATGGAGGCGACGGTTCTTCTCGCCGGGCTGAATTGCCTGCAGCTTCACGGTGAGGAGCCGCCAGAGGCCTGCGCCGAGATCGCGCTCCCGTGGTTCAAGGCGCACCGCGTGGGGCCGGATTTCCAGGCCCGGACGGTGACGCGCTATCACTCCACCACCTTCCTGCTCGACAGCCGGGTCGAGGGGATGAAGGGCGGGACCGGGCGTCCGTTCGACTGGACCGTGGCGCGTGAGGCCTCGGCCTACGGCCGTGCCATCATCGCCGGCGGTCTCACGCCGGACAATGTCGAGCGGGCGATCGCCGTGGCGCGGCCTTACGCGGTGGACGTGAACAGCGGCATCGAGTCGGCGCCGGGGCAGAAGGAGCGCAGGCTCCTCAGGGAGTTCATGCGCCGCGTCCGCCGGGCGTCCGCGGGCGAGGAGGAGGAGCGATGACCGTGCCGGACGAACGAGGTCATTTCGGCCCCTACGGGGGGAGATTCGTGCCCGAGACGCTGATGAGCCCGCTCCAGGAGCTGGAGAGCGCCTGGCGGGCCTGCCGCTCGGACCCGGAGTTCCTGAAGGAGCTGGACCATTACCTCAAGACCTATGCCGGCCGGCCTACGCCCCTGTTCCGCGCCGACAACCTGTCGACGCGCGTCGGGAACGGTGTCCGGGTCTATCTCAAGCGCGAGGACCTGACGCACACCGGGGCGCACAAGATCAACAACACGATCGGGCAGGCGCTCCTGGCCCGCCGCATGGGCAAGTCGCGCGTCGTGGCGGAGACCGGGGCCGGCCAGCACGGCGTCGCCACGGCCACGGTCGCGGCGCTCTTCCGGTTGCGCTGCACCGTCTACATGGGTCAGGAGGACATGCGCCGCCAGGCACTCAACGTCTACCGCATGAAGCTCCTCGGGGCCGAGGTGGTGCCGGTCCTGGCGGGCAGCCGGACGCTCAAAGAGGCGATCAGCGAGGCGATGCGTGACTGGGTCACGAACGTCAAGGACACGCACTACATCCTCGGCTCGGTCCTCGGGGCGCATCCCTACCCGGCCATGGTGCGCGACTTCCAGTCGGTCATCGGACACGAAGCGCGGCCGCAGTTCCTCGAAGCCGAGGGGCGGCTGCCCGACGCGCTCGTGGCCTGTGTCGGGGGCGGCAGCAACTCGATCGGGCTCTTCCACGCCTTCCTCGACGACGCGTCGGTCCGGCTGATCGGCGTGGAGGCGGGCGGCGTGGCGATCGAGCCGGGGCGCCACGCGGCCCGCTTCGCCGGCGGCAGCCTGGGCGTGCTGCAGGGGACGCGCACCTTCCTGCTGCAGGACGAGGATGGCAACATCCTGCCGACCCACTCGGTCTCCGCGGGACTCGATTACGCCGCGGTCGGTCCGGAGCATGCCTGGCTGCGCGACCGCGGGCGGGCCTCCTACGCCCATGTCTCGGACGACGAGGCGCTGCGCGCCTTCCACATCCTGTCGGAGAGCGAGGGGATCATCCCGGCCCTCGAGTCGGCGCACGCCGTCGCCTACGTTCTGCGCGAGGCGCCCGGCGGCTCTCTCGGCCGCCTGATTCTGGTGAACCTCTCGGGCCGGGGGGACAAGGACGTGCGTCAGGTCGCCGACCGGGAGGGGACCGGGGTGGAGGGGTTGTGAGCGGACGGATCGGGGCCGCCTTCGAGCGCGCGCGTCAGGAGGGCAGGCCGGCGCTGATTCCCTACGTCACCGCCGGCGATCCGGACCTGGTCACGACCCGCGCCATCGTCGGGGCGCTCCGCCGGGCGGGGGCCGACGTGGTCGAGATCGGCGTGCCCTTCTCGGACCCCATCGCCGATGGCCCGGTCAACCAGAGGGCGGCGGAGCGGGCGCTTCGCCAGGGCGTTGGGCTGCGCTCTGTCCTCGGATTGATCGCCGATCTGAAGCGCGATGATGCGCCGCCCCTGGTCCTGTTCACCTACTACAACCCGATCCACCGCATGGGGATCGGGACCTTCGCCCGGCAGGCCGCGGAGGCGGGCGTGGACGGCGTGCTGGTCACCGACCTGCCGCCGGAGGAGGCGGCGGAGCTGAGCGTGGCGCTGCGCGCCATCGGGATCGATCTGATCTTCCTGCTCTCCCCGACGTCGACCCGGGAACGGGTGGATCTGGTCCTGCGCCAGGGTCGGGGTTTTCTCTATTTCATCTCGCGCACCGGCGTGACCGGGGCGCGCCAGGACCTCCCGCCGGAGCTGGAGGCGCAGGTCCGGGCGGCGCGCGCCGCGTCCAGCCTGCCGGTCGCCGTCGGCTTCGGGATCAGCCGACCCGAGCAGGTGCGCCAGGTGTCGACCTTCGCCGACGGCGTGGTGGTCGGCAGCGCACTGGTCCATCTTGTGGAGGAGGCCGGGGCCGCGCGCGATCTTCCCGGCCGGGTCGAGGCGTTCTGCCGCGCCCTGATGGGGCGCTGAGAGACCCATGGGACGAGCGAAGGGGGGAGGCGGAGCGGGAGGACGGCCCGCGCGGCGCAAGACGGGACGGCAGGCGCCGCCGCCGGAGGGCAAGGAGT
>DASTNM010000076.1:0-4916 GCA_035762745.1 Candidatus Polarisedimenticolia bacterium | reverse complement strand
GCGGTGCGGCTCGACCCCGACGGCGCGCAGGCGGCCGGAGAGCTCGCGACAGGAGAATCCGGCATCCACCAGGATCCGGGCCCCCCCGCCCTCGATGCAGGTCGCGTTCCCCGCGCTGCCGCTTCCCAGGACCGCCAGCCGGATCGCCATGGGCCGCTCATTCTATCTGATCCACCCCCGCCACGGCGCCCGATGATCCCCGCGCCCCGCCCCGGATGGCCCGGTGTCGTCCGGCGCGCCATGCTGTTGACCGGGCCTGTGATTCAAGTGAAGATGGGGCGTGCCTGCCGGGGAGCCGCTGCGCCGCTCGGAACTGCTGTCGCTGACCGCGCTGGCGGCGGCCACGCTGGCGTTGCGCGTCGCCTTCGTCTTCCGCCAGCCGTTCAACTCCGACGAGCCGCAGCACCTGCACGTCGCCTGGGGCTGGTCCAGGGGACTGATCCAGTATCGCGACCTGTTCGACAACCACACCCCGATCTTTCATATGCTCAGCGCCCCTCTGGTCGCGGTCGTGGGCGAGAGGCCCGAGATCCTGTCGATCATGCGCCTGGCGATGATCCCGCTCTACCTCGCCACGCTCTGGGGCGCCTTCGCCCTCGCCACGGCGCTTTTCGATCGACGCACCGGTCTCTGGGCGACGGCGCTCCTGGCGATCCACCCGACCTTCTTCCGTGAGTCGCTCGAGTACCGCGCCGACGATCTCTGGATGACGTTCTGGGTCCTGGCGCTCCTGGCCCTCGTCGGCGGAGACTGGAGCGGGCGGCGCGCCTTCTCAGGCGGCCTGCTCCTGGGGGCCTGCCTCGGAACCTCGCTCAAGACGACGCTGCTCCTCGGGTCGCTCGGAGCGGCGGCGCTGCTGGTGCCCTTCGTGGCCGGCGTCTCATGGAGGGCCCAGGCGCCGTGGGGGACGGCGGAGTCGGATCCGGCACCGCGGCGGGTCGCGTCGAGTCTCCCGGCGCTTCTGGGCGGGATGGCCATCGTGCCTTCGGGGATCGTTCTTCTCTTCACCTCCCTCGGCGCCTTCGCTCCATTTCTGCACGGCACGGTGCTGCACAACCTGCTGCCGGGGCTCGGCAGGTGGAGCCGGCCGGGGCGCGGCTTTCTCGTCCTGCCGGCGCTTCTGGTCGTCCTGGCCGCGGTGAGCGCGCTGGTCCGCCTGGCGCCGCCGGCGGTCGACCGCCGGCGTCTCGCTCTCATCGCGCTGACCGCCGGGATCTACCTCGCGGCGCTGCAGATTCTCTGGCCGCTCTTCACCCGGCAGGATCTGCTGCCTTTCCTCCCACTTCTCTTCGTCGCGCTGGCAGGCCTGCTCCAGATCGTCCGGCGTCGTCCGGCTCTCGGATTCACTCCGCTGCTCGCCGCGGCGGCTCTCGAGATCGGCCTGCTGGTGAAGGGGGCGCCGCCCCGCCGTGCCGGCCCGGCCCCCGAGACGCGTCTTCTGGAGGAGGTGCTCCGGCTGACCGACCCACGCGACGAGATTCTCGACGCCAAGGGGGAGGCGGTCTTCAGGCGGCGCCCCATCTACGAGGTGATGGAATCGATCACCCAGGCGCGCCTCCAGCGCGGTGACCTGAAGGAAGAGATTCCGGAGGCGATGATCGAGCGCGGGGTCTTTGTGGCGACGACCGACGTCGGCCGCTTCCCGGAGCGGACACGCCTCTTCCTGGAGGAGAACTTCCTGCCGGTCGGGCGGCTGCGGGTCGCCGGGCGGTTTCTGCCGCCTGGCAGCGGGGATCCGGGCGGGGCGATCGTCTTCGAGGTCGTGATCCCGGCGCGATATGCCATAGTAGCGGCGGACGGGGCGGTCGCGGGGAGGCTGGACGGGGCGCCTTACGGCGGGCCGATCGTTCTCTCAGCGGGCCGGCACCTCTTCGTCCCCGCCGCCGCGACGGGACGCCTGGCGCTGATCTGGGCGCAGGCGATCGAGCGCGGCTTCTCGCCCTTCACGACAGGAGACCGGCTCTCATGAACGACCGGCTGCCGCTCGGCGCAGGTGACCGGGTGCTGTTCGTCGCCCCGCACCCCGACGACGACGCCCTCGCCGGCGGAGGGCTCCTGCAGCGCGCGCTGGCCGCCGGCGCCCAGGTCCGCATCCTCTTCGCCACCGACGGCGAGAACAACCCCTGGACGCAGCGGCTGGTCGAGAGGCGCCTGCGGATCGGCCCGGCCGAGCGCGAGCGCTTCGGCAGGCGGCGCCGTGGGGAGGCGCTGGCGGCGCTGCAGAGGCTCGGCCTCGAGGCACGCGACGCGCAGTTCCTCGGCTACCCCGATCAGGGGATCACCGCCCTCCTCCTGACCGGAGGCGAGGCGGCGGTGGAGCGGCTGGCCGCCCCAATCGCCTCCTGGCGGCCGACCCTTCTCGTGCTCCCGTCGGCGTTCGACCTGCATCCCGACCACAGCGCCCTGGCGGTCCTGGGGCGTCTTGCCCTGACTCGCATGGACCCCGGCTACATGCCGGCCCGCGTCCTGTCGTACCTGGTGCACACGCGTGGTCCCGTGTCGTCCGGACGCCATGTCCTGCGATTCGATCTCGGCGCGCGGGAATGGGCCCGCAAGCGCGAGGCGATCGCCTGTCACGCGACGCAGGTGGCGGTGCATCGGCGGACCTTCCTCTCTCCTGCGCGTGGAGTCGAGACCTTCCGGGTCGAGGGGCCGGCGAGCGATCCGGAGGCCCACCCGGTGCGCCTGGCGGGGATCGAGGAGGGTTCCCTGCGGCTCGAGGTGGCGCCGCGCTCCCGACCGGGCGCCTTCGGCCGCGCGGCGTTCCTGCTGGTCGCCGACGGACGGCATGGGCGGCAGGAGACGCTGGCGATCGATCTCGCCTGGCGGCGGGGGGCCGCGGCGATCCGGCGGCTCGGGTCGGGCGGCCACGCGGGGGAGGCGCGCCTCATCGGCGGCCGGCGCGGCGGCCTGGTCACGCTGCCGGTCGCGGCCCTGCCGGCGGCGGAGAGGCTGTTCGTGAAGATCGAGCGGCCGTTCGGGTTCTTCGACGAGGCCGGCTGGCTCGAGATCCCGGCGCCGGCCCGCGCCGCGCTGCGGCCCGAGGGGGCGCTGCCGCGCGCCCATGAATCGTTTCCCGCCGGCCTGGCCCCCTCCCGGCCCACCTGACGACCGGCCCGACGGCGACCGGGACGCCGGCTCCTAGGAAGTCCCGGTGTGGCCGAAGCCGCCGCCACCGCGCCCGGTGGGCGGCAGCTTCCCGGTCGGGAGGAGCCGGACGCGCGCAACCGGGGCGATGACGAGCTGGGCGATCCGGTCGCCGCGGCTGATCGTGACCGGCTCCTGACCGAGGTTGACGGCGACCACGGCAACCTCGCCGCGATAGTCGGAGTCGATCGTGCCGGGGGAGTTGAGAAGTGTCAGCCCCTGGCGCAGCGCCAGCCCGCTCCGGGGACGGATCTGCCCCTCGTAGCCGGGAGGCAGGGCGATGCTGAAGCCGGTCGGGATCAGGGCCCGCCGGCCCGGGGCGAGGACGACCGGCTCGGCGACGCAGGCGCGCAGGTCCAGCCCGGCGCTGCCGGCGGTGGCCGGCTCGGGCAGGGGGAGATCTTCGTTCTCCGGGGAACGGGCGATCGGGACGGCCACCCGGCCACCGTTCGGTCCGGCGGCCTCATCCTCGACACGACGCATCGCTCTGCCTCCCGGTGCGGGAGCCGGACGTCCGGTCAGAAAGTCAGCTCGACCCGATCGAGGCGCAGGCCCTCGGTCTTGCCCAGCACCGCCAGCGTGCACCCCTTCGGGTCGAACAGGTCCTCCGCCAGGGATTTCAGGTCGGGGGCGCTGACCCGGTCGATCCCTTCGAGGATCTCGTTCAGGGTGAACTGCCGGCCGAAGTAGACCTCCTGCCGGGCCAGGTTCGACATGCGGCTGCTGCTGCTCTCGAGCGAGAGCATCAGGCTTCCCTTCAGGTGGTCCTTGGCCATCTGCAGCTCGGCCGGCCCGACCGGATCCTCCTTGAGCCGCCGGAGCTCCTGCAGGATCAGGTCGACCACCTCACGCCCCGACTCGGGGGATGTGGCGGCGTAGACCATCAGGTTGCCGGTGTCGAGGAATGAGTTGACCGAGGAGAAGACCGAGTAGGCCAGCCCGCGCTCCTCGCGGATGTGCTGGAAAAGGCGCGACGACATCGTCCCGCCGAGGAGGGTGTTCAGGACGTGCTCGGGGTAGCGCCGGTCGTCCGGCAGAGGAAGCCCCGGAACCCCCAGGCAGAGGTGCAGCTGCCCCAGCTCCTTTTTCTCGCGCACCACGATGTCGGCGTGGCTCCCGGGAGGGCGGCCCAGCGGCTGGCCGGAGCCGTTCGTCAGCGGCTCGAACGCCTGGCGCAGCGCGGCGGCCAGGCGCTCGTGACGGAGGTTCCCCGCCGCCGTGATCAGCAGATTCGAGGGCTGATACGAGTCGCGGAAGAAGCGGATCAGCTGCTCCGGCTGCATGCGCGAGACCGATTCGATCGTCCCCTGGATCGGCCGGCCGAGCGGGTGGTCGCGGTAGAACGAGGCGCTGAACAGGTCGTAGATCAGCTCGTCGGCCGTGTCGTCCACCATCTTGATCTCTTCGTAGATGACCTTGCGTTCCTTCTCGATCTCCTCCGGGACGAACTTGGGCCGGCGCACGATCTCCGACAGCAGGTCGACGGCGATGTCGAGGTGCTCGTCGAGCACCTTGAAGTAGAAACAGGTGTATTCCTTGGTGGTGAAGGCGTCCATCTGGCCGCCGACCGAGTCGATGATGAGGGCGATCTCCTTCGCCGTGCGCGTCTCGGTCCCCTTGAAGAGGAGGTGCTCGATGAAGTGGGAGATGCCGTTCTCCTTCTCGGATTCGTGTCTCGAGCCCTTCTTGAGCCAGACCCCGAGAGCCACCGAGCGGAGATTCGGCATCCGCTCGGTGATCAGGACGAGAGTGTTGGGGAAGACTTCCTT
>DASTNM010000075.1:0-3799 GCA_035762745.1 Candidatus Polarisedimenticolia bacterium | reverse complement strand
TTGTTGAAGCGCAGGGTGCCGTCGGGATAGTCGAGGGGGCTGCCGGCGCGAAAGGTGGTCGGCGGCTCGAAGAGGACCTTCGGCTTCAGGTAGTCGAGCGTGACGACGCCGGACCCGAGGCAGGCCGCGGCGCAGGCGCCGACGCCGATCCGGGTGAGGACGTCGCGGCGTCCGGGATCCTCGGGTCCGTCCTCGGGTCGCGTGTCGGAGTCGTCAGCCACCGGCGCCCTCCCTCGTGTCGAAGCTCTGCATGGTGATCGTCCCCGCGGGGCAGCGCGCGGCGCACAGGCCGCAACGGATGCAGACCTCCTCGTTCTTGATCAGGATGGAGCCGGCGCGCTCCCCTTCGACGAGGATCGGGGCGAGCTCGCGCGCCGCCGCGGGCACCTCGCCGACCCTCGTGGACGGCACGATCTCGATGCAATCCTCCGGGCAGATGTCCTGGCAGCCGCCGCACAGGATGCACTCGGTCCCTTCGCCGGCGCTCTCCGCGAAGATCGTGTTGGTCCAGCAGTGCAGACAGCGCGTCCCTTCGAGGCGCGCCTCCCGCTCTCCGAAGCACTCCTCGACCTCGGCGAACCCCACCCGGCGCAGGGTGGGGCGCAGCGGCGGCTTCTGTCGCGGGATCCCCTCGAAATCGACCTCCCGATCGTAGCGTCCGTGCACGTCGATCTCGACCGTGATCTCCCGTTCCGGGCGGGGCCGGCCGCGCAGGAACTCGTCGATCGACTTCGCCCCGCGCTTGCCGTCGGCGACGGCGCTGATGGCGATGCGCGGGCCGAAGGCCGCGTCGCCTCCCGCGTACACGCCGCGCGCGGTCGTGGCGAGCGTGGCCGAATCGACGGTGATCCGCCCGCGCCGCGTCTCGACGCCGTCCTCGGGCTGCAGAAAGGAGAAGTCGCCCGTCTGCCCGATGGCGATCATGACGGTGTCCGCCGGGACGATGGTCTCGGAATCGGGGATGAACTCCGGGGCGAAGCGACCCATCTCGTCGAAGACGCGGGAGACGGCGAGGAACCCGACTCCCGTGACGGCGCCGGCCGCGCCGGCGAAGCGGCTCGGCCCGATCCGGTGCCGGAAGCGGATCCCCTCCGCGATCGCCTCCTCGACCTCGTCCCGCGCCGCCGGCATCTCGCTCTCCGATTCCAGGCAGCAGATGGTCACCTCGCGGGCGCCGAATCGCACCGCGCTGCGGGCCACGTCCAGGGCCTGCACGATGGAGAGGTTGCGCTGCAGGTTCTCCTGCTCGCCGCCGCGCGCCGCCGTGCGTGCCACGTCCAGGGCCACGTTGCCGCCACCGATGACCACGACGCGGTGGCCCATCTGGACCTTGTAGCCGAGGTTGACGTTGAGCAGGTAGTCGATGCCGCGGAGGATGCCGTCGAGCTCCGCTCCGGGCACCGACAGGTCCCGGCTGCGCATCGCGCCGACGCCCAGGAAGATCGCCGCGTATCCCTGCTCCTTGAGCGAGGCGATGGTGAGGTCGCGGCCGAGACGCACGTTGGTCTTGAGCTCGACCCCCAGGGAGAGGATGGCGTTGATCTCGAGCTGGATGAGGGCGCGGGGCAGCCGGTACTCGGGAACGCCCAGGCGCAGCATGCCTCCCGCCACCGAGGCGGCCTCGAAGATCGTGACCGGGTAGCCCATGAGCGCCAGGTCATGCGCGCAGGCGAGGCCGGCCGGACCCGAGCCGATGACGGCGACGCGCTCGGTGTGCCGGTCCGTGCGACGACCGTAGATCTCGGTCAGCACCGAGAAGTCCATCATGCTCTCGACGCCGAACCTCTCCGTGACGAACCGCTTGAGGGCGCGGATGGCGATCGGCGCGTCGACCTCGCCGCGCCGGCAGACCGTCTCGCACGGAGCGGCGCAGATCCGGCCGCAGATGGAGGCCAGCGGATTCGGCCGCCGGGCCACCGCGTAGGCCTCGCGGTACCTCCCCTCCGCGATCAGCGAGACGTACTTGCCCGCCTCGGTGTGCACGGGGCAGGCCTCCTTGCAGGGGAAATTGCGCTCGAGCCACTCGCGGCTGAACTCGGCCAAGCCCCTACCTCGCGATCTCGAAGTTCGCCTCCGTCGCGCCGGCCGCGGTCACCGCCTTTTCCGCTCCCTTGAGCTTCGGATGCCACACCTTCACCGTGTAGGCGCCGTCGGGAACGTTGGGGATGGCGTACGAGCCGTCCGCCTTGGTCACTGCGAAGTAGGGCGTCGGGACCACGACGACGAACGCCTCCATCTCGGGGTGAACCTTGCAGAGAAGCGTGGCCACGCACTCCTTCTTGAAGGTGAAGCTGCGCGTCTCGCCCTTCGGCCAGGTGCCGAGGTTGAACTTGTCGGCGCAGGCGTCCGGCGAGAAGACGTTGTGCAGGACCGCGTCCGAGTTCAGGAAGTCGACGCTCGTCCCGACGAGCACCGGGAGGACGTGCGGGTGGAAGACGAGGTTGAGCTGGTCGATCCGGGCGTGCTCCGCCGGGGCGGGGAAGGTCTTGCCGGAGATGGCGGCGACGTAGACCACCGCGTCGGCGCTGTCCCGGACGCCCTTGCAGGCGACCTTGCCGTGGATCTCCCCCGCCACCAGCGGAACCGTCATGCCGAGAAGCAACAGGCCGAACAGGACTCTTCGCATCGATCTCACTCCTCCCGGGGATGTCAGTAGGCGAAGCGCATGACGCCCGCCACCGTGTAGTTCTCGGACTCGCGCGCGTCGCGACGGTACTCGAGCATCGTCTTGATGTTGGCGCGCGACAGGAAGCTGAAGTTGGCGTTGTAGAAGCGGATCGAGTCGACCGTGGAATCGGCCGGGCTGAGGTTCTCATACCGGAAGGAGACCTGGAACGGCGGCCGGATGACATAGTCGGCCTGCGCGAACCACGCGTCGAAGCTTCGGGTCGACTCGTTGAACAGGGCGCCGGTTCCCTGATCGAAGTTCTGCAGCTTGTCGCTGCCGTGCATCACGACGCCGAAGACGTTCAGGTCCTTGAAGTACCAGGAGACATAGGCGCCGGCGCGATCGAAGCGGCGGTCCTGCTGGTTGTAGTCGGTGAGCGTGTTCGGATCGGTCACCACGAAGTCGATCCCCCGGCCGTCGCCCGAGTACCCCAGGACGCCGACCCGGAACGAGTTCTCCCGCCAGTTCTCCGGGGGCAGCTTCTTCCCCGTGGTGTCCCCGTCGAGGCCCATGCCGCCGAACTTGTAGTCGAGCCGCGCGTAGACGTCCTTCCGGCTGTTGCCGTCCACCGTCCCGGCGCCGTTGGTGGGAGGAAGACCGTTGGTGATCCCGACCGTGTAGAAAAGCCGGTGCGAGGCCACGCCGTAGAACTCGACCCCCTGGACCATGGCCGGGATGCTGATCCCGACGTCCTCGGCGAGCCCGGTCCCCCCCTGGAAACCGATCGGGCTGTAGGTGAACATCGTGTCCACCCCGTTGTCGGTCATCAGCCACATCTCCTGGAAGCCGTCGGTGACGTCCGGGGCGAACTTGCCGATCTTGAAGTTGACGGCGTGCTCGGGACCGAAGGGAGAGTTGATGTGCAGCTGCGCGTGCTCGATCTCCGTCGTGACGCTGCCGTCCGTCTCCTGGCCGAAGGTCAGCTCTCCGAAGAAGCTGAAATGCTCCCCGAGGGTGCCGGCGGTGAAGATGTTGACCTCCTGCGGGAACTGGAAGTCGTTGTTCACCACGACCTTGCCCGAGGAGACGTCCGACGAGTAGACCACCCCCATTTTGGTGTTGAGGGCGAACGGCGCGAAGCCGGGAAGATCGCTGGGGGCGACCATCTTGGGCCAGATCTTCTTGTAGGAC
>DASTNM010000074.1:0-6298 GCA_035762745.1 Candidatus Polarisedimenticolia bacterium | reverse complement strand
CTCCTACCGCGGGCTGGTGCGCATCGGCAAGGCGGCCGACGACGCGCGCAACTACTCGCAGTGCGACTCACTGCTGCTGGGCGACCTCTGCGGCGCCCACACCTTCCCCTACATCGACGTGCAGAACTCGTCCGCGCAGATGGAGCACGAAGCCTCGACGTCGAAGATCGGCGAGGATCAGATCTTCTACTGCCGGCAGCGTGGAATCTCCGCCGAGGACGCGGTGTCGATGATCGTCAACGGCTTCTGCAAGCAGGTCTTCAAGGAGCTGCCGATGGAGTTCGCCGTCGAGGCGCAGAAGCTCCTGGGCGTGAGCCTGGAAGGCAGCGTCGGCTAGGCGAGGCCCGGCCGCGGAAGAGAGGGCACGGAATGCTTCAGATCAGGAACCTGCACGCGAAGGCCGGCGGCCGCGAGATCCTCAAAGGGATCGACATCGAGGTGAAGGCCGGCGAAGTCCACGCCGTCATGGGCCCGAACGGCTCGGGGAAGAGCACCCTCGCCAACGTCCTCGCCGGGCGCGAGACGGTCGAGGTCACGGCGGGCGAGGTGATCTACCAGGGGAAGAACCTGCTGGAGATGGCGCCGGAGGAGCGGGCCCGCGAAGGGGTCTTCCTGGCCTTCCAGTACCCGGTCGAGATCCCGGGCGTCAGCAACCTGTATCTCCTCAAAGCAGGCCTCAACGCCGTCCGCAGGCACCGGGGCCTGCCGGAGGTGGACGCCATCGACTTTCTGAACCTGGTGAAGGACAAGATGAAGCTGGTCGAGATCGATCCCTCGTTCATGAACCGCTCGGTCAACGAGGGATTCTCCGGCGGCGAGAAGAAGCGCAACGAGATCCTGCAGATGGCGGTCCTCGAGCCGCGGCTCGCCATTCTCGACGAGACCGACTCGGGGCTCGACATCGACGCGCTCAGGATCGTGGCCAACGGCGTGAACGCCTTGCGCCGCCCGGACCGCGCCGTGATCGTGATCACCCACTACCAGAGACTCTTGAACCATATCGTGCCCGACGCGGTGCACGTCCTGTCGGGCGGTCGCATCGTCAAGTCGGGCGACAGGGGACTGGCCCTCGAGCTCGAGGCGAAGGGTTACGCCGACTTCCAGGCGGTCAACCCCTGAAAGGGGCTCCCGGACGATGACCGACCACAAGAACGGAGCGGGCCCGCTCCTCGAAACCTTCGCGCGCCACGAAAAACAGCTCACGGGACAGGGCGGCTCCTGGACCGCGGCGTTGCGGCGCCGGGCGCTGGAGCGCTTTGCCGAGCGCGGGTTCCCCACACTCAAGGATGAGGCGTGGCGACAGACCAGCGTGGCGCCGATCGCCAAAACACCGTTCGCCCTGAAGCCGGCCTACCGACTCGACGGCGTGACGCCGCAGGTCCTGGAGCGGATGACGTTCGAGCCCTGGACCTGCACGCATATCGTCTTCGTCGACGGGCATCACGTTCCCGAGCTGTCGCGCCTGCGGCCGCTGCCGGCCGGTGTGAAGCTGGGCAACCTGAAAGCGGCGGTGCGAGCCGACCGGGCTCGCGTCGAGCCGCACCTGGCTCATTACGCCGAGGAGCGGGATCACCCCTTCACCGCCCTCAACACCGCCTTCATGGGGGACGGGGCCTGCATCGAGGTGCCGCGGGGAGTCGCCGTGGACGAGCCGATCCACCTGCTCTTCGTGTCGACCGGTGACGGCGAAGGGGCCGCCCCGATGTCGCACCCGCGCAACCTGATCCTGGCGGGGGCCGGCAGCCGCCTGACCGTGGTCGAGAGCTACGTCGGCCTGGGGCGGGGCGTCTACCTCACCAACGCGGTCAGCGAGATCGTGGTGTCCGAGGGGGCCGCGGTCGATCACTACAAGCTGCAGCGGGAGAGCGACGAGGCGTTCCACGTCGCCACGCTGCAGGCGCGGCTGGATCGCGACAGCGTCTTCGCCTCCCACTCCGTGGCGCTCGGCGGCAGCCTGGTGCGCAACGAGGTGAATGCGGTGCTGGACGGCCCCGGAGTCGACTGCACTCTGAACGGCCTCTATGTCGCCTCCGGCGGGCAGCACGTCGACAACCACACCTCGATCGACCACGCCCGGCCGCACGGCACCAGCCGCGAGCTGTACAAAGGAGTGCTCGGTGATCGCGCCCGCGGCGTCTTCGAGGGGACGATCATCGTGCGCCAGGACGCGCAGAAGACCGACGCCCGGCAGACCAACAAGAACCTCCTGATCTCCGACGAGGCGCTGGTCGATACGAAGCCCCAGCTCCAAATCCTGGCGGACGACGTGAAGTGCACCCACGGTGCGACGATCGGGCAGATCGACGAGGACGCGATGTTCTATCTGCGGACGCGCGCCGTCGGGGAGGAGATGGCGCGGAACATCCTGATCCACGCCTTCGTCAACGACCTGCTCGACCGGATCAAAGTCGACGCCATCCGCGCGGGGCTCGAGTGCCTGCTCGCCACCCAGCTCCCGCGGCACACGACGCGGGAGGCGTTATGAAACCCTTGGTCAGCGACGGTCGCGCCCCGGCCCACGCGGCCCCCGCGGCGCGCGGCGGCGGCGTGACGTTCGACGTGGGGCGGATCCGGCGGGACTTCCCGATCCTGCACCAGAGGGTGCACGGCCGGCCGCTCGTCTACCTCGACAACGCCGCCACGGCGCAGAAGCCGCAGGCGGTCATCGA
Source organism: Candidatus Polarisedimenticolia bacterium (assembly GCA_035762745.1). Classification (GTDB taxonomy): domain Bacteria; phylum Acidobacteriota; class Polarisedimenticolia; order Gp22-AA2; family Gp22-AA2; genus DASTNM01. The sequence continues at coordinate 3,629 of DASTNM010000074.1, read as the reverse complement.
CGCCCTGACCCGCTTCTACTCGTGCGACAACTCGAACATCCATCGCGGCCTGCACGAGCTGAGCGAGCGCTCGACCGCCGCCTACGAGGCGGCGCGGGGCAAGGTGCGGCGGTTCCTGAACGCCGGACACGACCACGAGATCGTCTTCGTGCGCGGCACGACAGAGGGGATCAACCTGGTGGCGCAGAGTTACGGCCGGCGGCACGTCGCAGCGGGCGACGAGGTGCTGATCACCGAGATGGAGCACCACTCCAACATCGTGCCGTGGCAGATGCTGTGCGAGGAGAAGGGCGCGCGCCTGAGGGTGGCGCCGATCGACGACGCGGGAGACATCCGGCTGGAGGAGTTCGACAAGGCGCTCGGACCGCGCACGCGTCTGGTGTCGCTGACGCACGTGTCGAACACGCTCGGCACGATCAACCCGGTGCGGCGCCTGGTCGAGATGGCGCACCGCCGCGGCGTTCCGGTGGTCGTCGACGGCGCCCAGGCGGCGCCCCATCTCAAGGTCGACGTGCGGGACCTCGACTGCGACTTCTACGCGCTGTCGGGGCACAAGCTGTTCGGCCCGAGCGGGGTGGGGGTGCTGTACGGCCGGAGCGCCCTGCTCGAAGCGATGCCGCCCTACCAGGGGGGCGGCGACATGATCGCCTCGGTGACCTTCGAGAAGACGATCTACAACCGCCTGCCGCACAAGTTCGAGGCCGGCACGCCGGACATCGCCGGCGTCATCGGCCTGGGAGCGGCGATCGACTACCTGGAGGCGATCGGCCTTCCGGGCCGGGCGGCGCACGAGGAACGGCTCCTCGCCTACGCCACAGAATCGGTGGCGGCGATCCCGCAGGCGAGGATCATCGGCACGGCGAAGGAGAAGACCGGCGTCCTCTCCTTCGTGCTGGAGGGGATCCACCCCCACGACGTCGGCACGATCCTGGATCGCGAGGGGATCGCGATCCGCGCCGGCCATCACTGCACGCAGCCGCTGATGCAGCGCTTCGGGATCCCGGCCACGGCCCGGGCGTCGTTCGCCTTCTACAACACGACCGAGGAGATCGACGCGCTGGCGGCCGGCATCCGGAAGGTCCTCGAGGTCTTCGGCTGATGTCGGAACTCGACGATCTCTACCAGGAAGTGATCCTCGACCACAACAAGCGGCCGCGCAATTTCCGCCGCCTGGAGGGGGCGAGCCGCCACGCCGAGGGATTCAACCCGCTGTGCGGCGATCGGGTGACGGTTTACGTCGCCCTGGACGCGGACGTGGTGCGCGACGTCAGCTTCGAGGGCTCCGGATGCGCCATCTCCAAGGCCTCGGCCTCGATGATGACGGAGATCCTGAAGGGGAAGACGCGCGCCGAGGCCGAGGCCCTCTTCAAGGTCTTCCACGCCCTGGTGACCGGAGAGCCGAAGGCCTCGGCGGCGGCGCCCGATCTGGGCAAACTGGTGGTCTTCTCGGGGGTGCGCGAGTTTCCGGTGCGGGTCAAGTGCGCCACCCTGGCCTGGCACACCCTGCGCGCCGCCCTGGACAACCGTCAGGAGACCACCTCCACGGAGTGAGACGATGGACATGATGATACCCGACAGTGGCAACGCGTTCGCGCCGGCCCACAGCAAGCCGAGCACCTCTCAGGACCCGGTCGCCCGGGAGATCGAGAGCCGCGTCGTCGAGCAGCTGCGCTCCTGCTACGATCCGGAGATCCCGGTCAACATCTTCGAGCTGGGATTGATCTACGACATCCGGGTGACGCCACAGGGGGAGGTGCACGTCATGATGACGCTCACCTCACCGGCCTGCCCGGTGGCGACGAGCCTGCCGCCCGACGTCGAGGCGCGCCTCCGGGCGATCCCCGGCGTGACCGAGGCGCGGGTCGAGGTGACCTGGGATCCTCCCTGGGGCCCCGACAAGATGACCGAGGCGGCGAAGCTGCAGCTCAACATGCTGTAAAGCGGAGGCGACGTCCGCCGCGGCGTCTCAGCGCGCCGCGACTCCGGCGGCGACCGGCTTGCGACCGGTCAGGCGATCGGCCACGAAGTTGTCGAAGATGTGGACCATCCACTCGAGCGAGCTCAGGCGGCCCCTCTCGTAGCCCGTCGAGCTCGTCCCCTGCCACGCCAGCTCGCAGACGCGCCAGTCCTGCTTGTTGGTCATGTCCCAGAACTCGACGGCGTCCGATGGATCGAAGCCGGGCCGCGCCATCTCGTCGGGGTGGAAGAGGAACTCGCAGATGATCTCCGAACGTCCCGGGCCGTCCGGCCAGATGGTGTGGGTCATGACGTAGTCCGGGTGCAGGCTCAGGAGCAGGTTCGGGTAGACGATGTAGTAGTGGATGCGACGCTGGTCCTCCGCGTCGAGCGCCGGCAGCGGCTTGCGGGCCGTCTTGCCGCTGACGGTCATGCTGTTGAACTCGTCCTCCCGCAGGTCCATCCAGCCGCCGACCGTGGCCTGGTTGGTCAGGTCGATGCTGCCGCTCAGGTAGTGCGAGACGCGGTTGAGCTCCGGATGGATCAGGAAGCAGTGGTAGCACTCGGAGTAGTTCTCGGCCAGCATCTTCCAATTGCTCTGCACGGTGTAGGTGACCCGCCTGCCCCGCCTGAGGTCGCCCATCCCGTAGCGCGCGAACTTCCGCCCCATCTCCCCGAGAAACTCGCTGAGCGCCGGCGCCCGGGGATCGAGACTGATGAACAGGAAGCCGTCCCAGCGCTCCAGCCGGACGGGGTTGAGGGAGAAGCGCCGCCGGTCGAAGTCCCTGGCGTCCTCCATGTGCGGGGTGCCGCGCAGGGAGCCGTCGAGATCGTAGGTCCAGGCGTGGTAGGGACACTGGATCTTGCTCAGGCCGGTCCCCGAGGCCTCGGTGAGGAGGCGGGAGCCGCGGTGGCGGCAGACGTTGTGGAAGGCGTTGACCTCGCCCCGGGCATCGCGCATGACGATGACGCTTTCCGAGCCGATGGCGCGCGTCATGTAGTCGCCGGGCTTCGCGACGTCCTCGTCGCGGCCGACGCAGAGCCACATGGAGGAGAAGATCCGCCGCAGCTCCTCCTGGTAGATCGCCGGATCGTGGTAGAAGCGGCCGGGGAGGGTGCTGGCCTGGTCGAGGGGCAACCGGACCGTCGCGAGGTCGCGTTCGAGGTCGGCAACGACCGGGCGCTCCAATCCCGAGGAGAGAGGCGCGCCGCACAGTCCATCGCTCGTCCCGCCGCCGACCACCGCCCGAACTTCCCGGTTGCCGTTGTCCATGACCGTGTTCTCCTTTCGCAGGCGAACTCAGAAACCTGAATTCTAGCAACCGGGTGGGTCCGGCGCAAGGGGTTTGAAACAGCAGTCTCAGCCCGCGGAACAAGGACCGGAGCCGGCCGGGCCCGCGCGGGGCGGCATTTTCCTGTACTCTGTCCCGATGAATTCCCGTCGCCTCCCCTGGTCGTCGCCCCCCAACCGGCTGTCGGTCCTGCTGCGCGAGAAGCGGCGGGCGGGCGCGCCGGTTCTCGACCTGACCGAGTCGAATCCGACGCGCGTCGGCCTCGAATATCCCGGCGAGGCGCTCGCCGCGGCGCTCGCCGACCCGGGGCTCGCCTCCTACGACCCGGAGCCGCGCGGTCTGGAGGAGGCGCGCCGTGCCGTGGCCGCCTGGTACGCGCGT
>DASTNM010000073.1:0-2173 GCA_035762745.1 Candidatus Polarisedimenticolia bacterium | reverse complement strand
ACACCGCGGACGCCAGGGACATCGACGCCTTCCTGGTCAACAACCGCGATTACATGGTCTTTGCGCCGGTCGGCAACGAGGGGACTGCGAGGGTCCCGATCTTCAGCTCGGGCGCGACCGAATTCGGGAACAGGTACCCCGCGGCGTTCGACGGCACCGGCAGCGACAACGATCCGAACTTTGCGTTCCCGATTCAGATCGGCCCGCCGGCAACCGCCAAGAACCTGGTTTCGGTCGGCAGCCACTTCACCGACTTCCAGACGCTCGGCTCCGGAAACCAGGAGGAGAACCCGGCCAACTTCACTTCGAAGGGGCCCGCGACCTCCGGTTCGCTGCGCATGGCGCCGATGATCCTCGGCGTCGGGGCCGACATCACCGGGTTCTTCAACGGCGCCAACGCCAACTCGGTTGCCGTCTTCCGCAGCCGCGACAACGACCAGCAGGGGCCGGTCGACGCCGTCCTGGACCAGACGAACTTCGGCACCTCCTACTCGGCCGGTGAGATCGCCGGCGTCGGTGCGATCATCCGCGACTACTTCGCGCAGGGCTTCTACCCGACCGGGACGCGCAACGATCTCGACAGGATCTCGAACGTCTCCGGACCCCTTGTGAAGGCGGCCATCGCCGCGTCCGCGAACTTCCTCGAGCTGGCGGGGACCGATTACACCAATCCCGGCGACCTGGCGGTCGGCTCGGCGCGCGCCATCGACCGCGGCACCCTTCTGGACGGGACCGTCCTCGGGATCATCGGCAACAACGAGCAGGGATACGGGCGCCCGGTGGTCACCTCGGTGCTGCCGCTGGCGAACTGGGCGACCAGCATGTGGATCGGAGCCGCCAACACCATCGAGTACCCGGCGCCGGGACTGCTGATCTACGATGAGCTGGCCACCGGCGAGCCGGCGATCAGCAACGCGCGCACCGTGATCACCCACGACTTCACCATCAACGCCGACAACACTCGAGACGTGCTTGTCGCCGTCGGCAACCCGCCGGTCCAGTCCACGGTCAAGGCTGTCAGTCGCGGACAGCTGCGGGTGGCTCTGGCCTGGAGCGACCCGCCCAGCGTGTTCCCGAGCTCCGGATCTCTCGTCAACGATCTCGACCTCGAGCTGGAATGGGCCGGCCCCGACAACAACATCACCACGACCGCCGACAACATCACTTTCGACGGTAATAACTACCAGACCGGCGGCGTGCTTCCGGGGCAGTGGAGCAAGCAGAGGCTGATTGGCCAGACGGATATCGCCGACACGCACAACCCGGTCGAGGCGATCCACCTGTCGGCCGACAGAGACGGCAACGGCGACAACTCCGATTCGCAGCTCTACACCGGGGCCTGGCGTGTCCGCGTGAAGCGCGGCAGCGGCGGCTCCTCGGGTGGATCGATCTCGCAGTTGACCGGCGCGGTCGAAGACCTCAACCACAACGGCCGGCTCGATCCGGGGGAGGATACGGACGGTGACGGCTTCCTGGACGCCGACGGCCAGCCGTACGGCCTGGTGGTCGCCGGTCCGGTCTTCAGCAACGATTCGCAGACCTTCTGGAACAACGCCGCCAGCACCGTGCGCAACCTCCCTGCGAGCGTCGCCCGGCTCGACAAGAGCCTGTACGGTTGTGCCGACAAGGTGACAGGGACCATTTACGACCCCACCCCCGCCAGCGTGGTCGGGGGTGCCGTCACCTTCGAGGTGATCACCCGGACCGGAACGGTGGTCGATACGGAGAACGGGTTCACCTTCACCACCAACAGCAGTCCGAACACCTACAACTCCCCCTCGATCCCGCTGCGCGAGAGCAAGCAGTCGGCGGTCAGCTTCAACGGCCTCCTGGAGACCCGCGGCACGGCGGCTGACGAGCCCTACTTCGTGCGGATGACCTACGCCGACACCCCGCGCAACGCCACGGCATCGGCGCGCATCTCCTGCGCCCCGAACCTGATGGTCCAGAAGTTCCTGGTGGAGAACGAGGACGCGCGACAGGACGTGATCAGCGGCGGCTGCGACGGAGACCAGTTTCTCGACGCCAACGAGACGCTCACCTACACGGTGGCGTTCGTGAACTCGAATCGCGACCAGGACTTCAGCGACGTGACGGCGACCCTGGAGGCGATCACGCTCCCGGCGGTGACGCAGAAGCCGGTGACGGTGCTGAACAGCCCGGTGCACATCGG
>DASTNM010000072.1:0-2348 GCA_035762745.1 Candidatus Polarisedimenticolia bacterium | reverse complement strand
CTGCCCGTACAAGAAGACGATGTACCGCGGCAATACGCGGGTGTCGGAGAAGTGCATCGCCTGCTACCCGCGCGTCGAGGGGAAGGATCCGGAGAGCGCCGGGGTGCCGATGGAGACCCGCTGCATGGCGGCCTGCATCGGCCAGGTGCGCATGCAGGGACTGGTGAAGGTCAACGATGACGGGACCTGGACGGAGGACCGCAACCATCCTCTTTATTACCTGGTCCACGTCGCCAAGGTGGCGCTGCCCCTCTATCCCCAGTTCGGCACCGAGCCGAACGGCTACTACATCCCGCCGCGCTGGGTGCCGCGCGAATACCTGAGACAGATGTTCGGCCCCGGCGTCGACCAGGCGATCGAGCGCTACACCAACCCCGACCGCGAGCTCCTGGCGGTCCTGCAGCTCTTCCGGCGCTCCAACCGGATCATCTTCCGCTACGACATCAAGGAGGGACCGAAGATCTACGAGGGCGAGCTGCGGGGGCGCAAGGTGACGCTCTACAACGACACCGTCATCGCCTACGGGAAGAAGGGCGAGGAGCTGTTCCGCACCACCGTGGAGGAGCCGGTGCACGTCCGACCGGCGATTCACGCCAACTCGATCTGATGGAGGCCGGAGCGATCCGGGCCCCCGGGAGGACTTCATGACCACCATCTCCGGGCCGACCATCGACGCGGCGCGCGCCCTGGACGTCGCCCTCTGCCGCAGCCTCCTCTACCAGGCGCTGGCGCTCGGTTTCCGGACGCCGACCGCCCGCACCTTGAGCCGCCTCGCCGGCGCCGACGAGACCCTGGCGCTCGCCGAGGCGGCCGCCGTGCTCGACGCCGACGGTGGCACCGGCCTGGCGCCGAAGGTCCGCGCCCTGGCCGCCTCACCCGACGCCGGGACCTCCGAGTCGCTGGCGGCGACCTACCGCCATCTCTTCGGCCACACCGTCCGCGGCCCGATCCCTCCCTACGAGACCGAGTACGGCGACGACACGCTGTTTCAGAAGCCGCAGGAGATGAGCGACATCGCCGGCTTCCTGCGCGCCTTCGGACTGGTCGTCGACCCGCGCCGGAGCGAGCGCATCGACCATGTCTCGTGCGAGCTGGAGTTCCTCGCCTTCCTGTCGCGCAAGGAGGCCCACGCCCTCGAGACGGGGGACGAGGCGATGCGCGCCGAGACGCGCCGCGCCACGCGGTTGTTCCTCAAGGACCACCTGGCGCGCTTCGTCCCCTCGTTCACGCAGCGCGTCGAGAGCGCCGACCCCGGCGGCTTCTACGGCCGTCTCGCGGCGCTGTGCCGTGATCTCGTGCGCTCGGAGTGCGCCCGCTTCGAAGCGCCCGCCGGCCCGGAGATGCTGCGTCTGCGGCTGCCGCTCGACGACAACGCGCCGATCGCCTGTGGCGGGGCGGAAGGGTGCGCCCCGGGTCCCGGCGGCCCCGGCGATGCGACAGGGGCCTGCGGCCCGGAGGCGTGCGGGCCGGGCGGGAACGGATGAACGATCGGATCGAGTTCCACCCGCGTCTGGTCGAGGAAGCGGTCTGGGCGGCGCTGCGCGGCCGCCCCGAGGCCCCGGCCTTCCACCGGGAGCGCGACCCCCTCTACGAGGCGCCGGATCCCGAGGAGCGCGATCGCCTCTTCGCGCGCCTGTTCGCCTCCTGGTTCGTGCGGCTCGGGCTGGGCGAGCCGGTGCAGGAGTCGCTGCGGGAGCAGGAGGCGGCCCTCGCCCCGGTCGGCCGCGTCCTGCTCGGTCCGGCCATAAGCGTCGACCGCGAGGCGGCGGAGCTCTACGTCGCCGGCCCCGAGTCACGCTCGGTCCTGGTGGCGATCCGTCCGACAACCCTGGTCGACCGGGAGCGCGCTCTCGAGTTCATGCGCCGCGAGCTGTTCCACGTCGCCGATATGCTAGACCCCCTCTTCGCCTACGAGCCCCGCCTGCCGGGGGAGGCGGCAGGGCCCGCCCAGGACCGCCTGTTGCAGGACCGCTATCGAGTCCTTTGGGACTGCTCGATCGACGCGCGTCTCCTGGCGCTCGGCCACTTGCGCGAGGAGACACTGACGCGCCGCCTGGCGGAGTTCCGGCGCGCCTTCGCCTGCCTCGGTGAGAGCGCCGAGGACTGCTTCCGTCGCGTCGTCGCCTCCTCCCGCCCGACCCATCCGGAGATCGTGGCGCTGGTGCGCGACCCCGAGGCGTTCTTCGGTCTGAGCGACGCGTCGCTGCGGCTGCGAAATCGCTGCGCCCTGTGCGGCTTCCCGACCTCGGTGTTCGACCCCCTCCCGGAGCGGTTCGGCGGCCCGGTCCGCGACGCCATCCTTTCGGAGTTCCCCGGTTGGCGCGCCGACCACGGAGTCTGCCCGCAGT
>DASTNM010000071.1:0-2279 GCA_035762745.1 Candidatus Polarisedimenticolia bacterium | reverse complement strand
CGGGCCCGCTCGCGCGACCACACCAAATCGAAAGACGAGACCCGTTTCGAGCAGGAGGACCTGGCGTTTCACGAGAGAGTCCGCGCCGGCTATCTCGACCTGGCGCACGAGGAGCCGGACCGCGTCGTGGTGATCGACGCGCGGGGAGACCTCCCCGAGGTCCACCTGCGCGTGCTGGCGGCGACGCAGCGCTTCCTCACGACGAGCGGCGCGCCGGAATGAAGTCCCCGGATTCCCTTCGAGTCGCCACCGGGCGCGGACCCTTCTCCCGCATCGTGGGGCAGCCGCGGGCCACCGGGGCCCTCGGACGCTCCCTGGCCTCGGATCGCCTCTGTCCATCCCTGATCTTTCACGGCCCGCCGCAGGTCGGGAAGCTTGCGACCGCCCTGGAGCTGGCTCGTGCGCTGCTCTGCACCGCCCCGCGCGCCGAGCGTCCGTGCGGCGACTGCCGGGCCTGCCGGCGCATCGACGAGAGCGCCCTGCTGCATCCCGACGTCAGGGTCGTCTTCCCCGAGACGGTGGGAGACTTCGAAAAGGGAGAGCAGACCGACCAGGCCACGGGCGGCCTCGACCTGCAGGGGACGCAGTCCGAAGCGGCCGGCAACCCGGTCTGGGTCATCCTGATGGAGCGTCTCCGCCGCAGCATCGCGTTCCTGCAGCGACGCCCCTCCGAGGGGGCATTGGCGATCCTGATCATCGACCAGGCGCATCGCATGGAGGCCACGGCCGCCAACGCCCTGCTCAAGACGCTGGAGGAGCCGCCGCCCCATGCCTGCGTGCTCCTGCTGACGTCCTCCTACTACGCCCTGCTCCCCACCCTGCGCTCCCGCTGCCAGGCGTTCCCGTTCCAGCTGGTCCCGACGCCCGCCATCACCGACCTCCTGGTGACCCACCGCGGGCTCGACCCGCAGGAGGCGGCGCTGCGCGCCGGGCTCTCGGGAGGGCGGATCGGCGCGGCCCTCGATCTCGACCTCGAGCAGTTCCGGCGGCGGCGTGAGACATTGCTGGCGCTTCTGGAGGAGATCCTCACGCGGGGCGATCCGGGGCTCGCCGTGGCCCGGGCGGAGGCGATCGTGCGGGGTGGCGAAGGGGCCGAGGCCGACCTGGAGATCCTGATGACCCTGCTGCGCGACCTCCTCGTTCTCCAAGCCTCCCCCGGAGGGGCGGCGCGCCTGGTCAACCTGGACCTCGCCGGGAGACTTCTTGGTCTGACCTCCCGGATCAAGGGCGGAGGGCCCGCAGCCGTCGAGGATCTGGAAGCGACGATCGACGCCATCCGGCGCAAGGGGAATCGGCAGCTCCTGGTGGAGAACTTCCTTATGAGCCTCCTGCCCTCCGCCATCAGCGCCCGCTCACCGGCGTAGGGCCCGATCCGTGCCGCTGATCCTGCGTTACCTCAAGGCCTACCGCGTCGCGTTCCTGCTCGGCGTCCTCTGTCTCATCGTCACCAACGCGCTCTCCCTGTCGATCCCCTGGCTCCTCAAGCAGGCGATCGAGGCCTTGCGACAGAAGGACACTCTCGGCACGGTCACACGCTACGCGCTTCTGATCTCCGGCATCGCGCTGCTCCTCGCGGTGGTGCGGACCTGGTCGAGGCGTTTCATCCTCGGCGCCTCGAGGCGCATCGTCTACGACATCCGCAATGAGCTCTTCGCCCACCTGCAGACCCTGCCGGCCTCGTTCTACGGCCGGACCAGGACCGGCGAGATCATGTCGCGGGCCGTCAACGACTTGATGCTCATCCGCTCGCTCTTCGGACCGGGGGCGCTGAACGTCGTCGAGGTGGCGCTGCGCTACGGCGCCGGCTTGACTCTGATGGCGATCATCGACCCCGTCCTGACGCTCGCCGCGGTCCTCCCCTACCCCCTCCTGCTGTACGGCGTCTCCCGGGTCAGCCGCGCCATCCACCAGCGCAGCAACGCCACCCAGGAGCAGCTGGCCGAGATCAGCAACAAGGCCCAGGAGAACCTGAGCGGCATCCACATGGTCAAGGCCTATGGCCGCGAGCCCGAGGAGATCGAAACCTTCGCCGCGCTGGGCCGCGAGTACCGGCGACGCTCCCTGGCCCTGGCGCGCAGCCGCGGCGCGATCGTCACCTTGATGGGGGGACTCGGGGGAGTGAGCACGCTCGTGGTCCTCTGGCTCGGCGGACGGCACGTCATCGAGGGTACGCTGACCCTGGGCGGCCTGGTCGCCTTCACCTCGTACCTGGCGCTCCTCACCGGGCCGACCGTCATGATGGGGTGGGTCCTGGGCGTCTTCCAGCGTGGGATGGGGGC
>DASTNM010000070.1:0-3561 GCA_035762745.1 Candidatus Polarisedimenticolia bacterium | reverse complement strand
CGGGGGGATGGGGGTCCACCCGATCGAGGACTATCTCCAGACCGACGCCTCGCTGCCGGACGGGTTCGCCGGCGGCCCCGTGGTCGACGTCGACGGGCGGCTCATCGGCATGAGCACGGCGCTGGTCGTCGGCTCAGCGGCGTGGCTCGGCCCGCAGACAGGGATCGGGATCGCGGTTCCTCTCGACTGGATAGACCGGGGCGTGGCATGGGTCCGGGCCGGCCTTCCACCTCGTCCCTGGATCGGAGCCTTCGTGATCCCCGCCGACGTCGACAGTCGCCAGGTCTTCGGCCTGCCGCCGGAGGTCCGCTGGGTGACTCAGATCGTCTTCCCCGGCAGCCCGGCCGCGGCAGCCGGCCTGAAGCGCGGCGACGGGATCCTTCGAGTGCAGGGTCAGGATCCGGCCGCACTCGCCGAGGTGCAGGAACGTCTGCTGAGGGCCGGAATTGGCGAGACCTGGAGCCTCGAAGCGGCGCGCGGCCGCGCGGCGCTGCCTTTGAGCCTGACCCTGGCCGCGCGTCCGGGGAAGGCGCAGGTCGAGGGGCTCGACGCCCTTCAGTATTACGGCGGTGTCGAGATCGCCCTGAAAGGGCCGGGGAAACTGGCGGCCACCCGCGTTCTTCCCGGGTCGGAGGCCGCCCGCGCCAAGGTCGCCCCCGGCGACCAGCTGGTGAGCATGCTGGTCAAGAAAGACCTCGAGCACGCCGAGCGGGACACCGCCCGCTGGCGGACGGTGAACGAGATCGAGGACGTGCGGCGGTTCGTGCAGGGCGCCTACTCCGACTTCGACTTCTTCGTCGGCCTCCACTTCCGCTCCCGGCAGGGCGAGGACCGGCGACTGTTCCTTCGAGAGATTCTCACCCCCACCGGCGCCCTCTGAGCGCCTCGCGACCGGGGCCCGGGACCCGCTGTTCGTCGCTCCACCCCGCCTCCCTGTATAATGCCTGCCCCTTCGCGACCGGTCCCGCGCAGGGTCGAGCGAGCAGGGGACAGGATGAGGGCGGGACATGCCATCTCGAAGAAGCGAACGCTGCGGCCGGCTGCCCTGGCCTTGGCTCTCCTGGCGACGGCCTGCGGGAGAGCCGGCACGGGGATGATGAGCCACGACACCAAGAGCGACGACAGACCCTACCTGCTCGAAACGGTCGGCGAGTTCGCCGTGTCGCGTCTTTACGCCGACGGCTTCGAGGACCTTTCCCCGCGTGAACGGGCCCTGGCCTTCTACCTGTCGCGCGCCTCCATCGCCGGGCGCGACATCTATTACGACCAGATGGGCCGTGACAACCTCGAGGTGCGCGATCTCCTGGAGGAGATCCTGACGCATCCGCAGTCGATTCGTCCGGGGCTCCTGGCGCCGCTGCACACCTATCTCAAGCTTTTCTGGATCAACAACGGCAATCACAACGACCGGACCAAGCGGAAGTTCGTCCCTGGATTCCGCTTCGAGGAGCTCGTCGAGATGGCGCGCGCCGCGATCGGCAACGGGGCGCACGTCAGGCTGGCCTTCCGCGAAACGCTCGACGCCAAGCTGAAGCGCCTGCGGCCGGTCATCTTCGATCCCGACGTCGAGCCCCTGGTGACCTGCAAGAGCCCGCCGCCCGGGCAGGACATCCTGGGGTGCAGCAGCGTCAACTACTACGACGGCGTGACGCTCAAGGACCTCGCGGGATTCGTGGAGAAGTATCCCCTGAACTCGCGGCTGGTCCGGCGCGACGGCCACCTGGTCGAGGAGGTCTATCGCACGGGGAGGGGCGAGCTGCCCGCCGGACGCCACGCCACCGAGCTCAAGACGGTCGTCGGCTTCCTGGAGAAGGCGCGCCGCTTCGCCGAGCCGCCGCAGGCGGAGGTCCTGGGCTACCTGGTCGACTTCTTCGCCACCGGAGACCCCGAAGCGTTCCGCCGCTACAACATCGCCTGGGTGCAACACGACTTCCCGATCGATACGGTCAACGGCTTCATCGAGACCTACAAGGACCCGCGCAGCCAGAAAGGGGCCTGGGAGGGGCTCGTCTACTTCGTGGATCACAAGATGAACCGGCTTCAGAAAGCGCTCGCCGCCGAGGCGCAGTATTTCGAGGACCGCGCCCCCTGGGCCGACATATATAAAAGGAAGGGGATCACCCCCCCGGTGGCCAACGCCATCAACATCCTGGCGGCGAACGGCGACAGCGGGCCGATGCCGCCCGTCGGGGTCAACCTCCCCAACGAGGAGGTGATCCGCGAACGGTACGGCAACAAGAGCGTCTCGCTCATCAACGCCATGGACGCCTATCGGCGCGCCTCGCAGGCGAAGGTCATCGAGGAGTTCTCGCTGCCCGAGGATCGGCCGCTCCTGGAGAGGTACGGCGGGGACGTGCACCTCCTGCAGACGACCATGCACGAAGTCCTGGGGCACGCCTCCGGCAAAGTCGGCGCGGCCCTCAAAGGGGATCCGGCCGACCACCTGCGCGAGTACTACTCGACGCTCGAGGAGGCGCGGGCCGAGCTGGTCGCCCTGCACAACTTCTTCGACCCGAAGCTGGTGGAGATCGGGGCCATCCCCTCGCCCGAGGCGGCCGAGGCGGCCTACCGCGACTACGCCACGGACGACCTCTACCTGCTGCGCCGCGTCCGGGAGGGGGAGATCCTCGACGACGATCATATGCGCGCCACGCACCTGATCGTCAGCTACCTGCGCCTGGTGACCGGAGCGGTCGAGGCGATCCGGCGTGACGGCAAGACCTACTTCCACGTCAAGGAGATCGCCGCCATGCGGCGTGGCGTCGCCGAGCTGCTGGCGACCGTTCAGAGGATCAAGGGGGAGGGGGATTTCACCGCCGCCCGCGACCTGGTGGAGCGGTTCGCGATCAAGATCGATCCGGCCTTGCGGGACGAGATCGTCGGGCGCGCCTCGCAGGCGGGGATCCCCTCCTATGTCGCCCTGGTCATGCCCGATCTCGTCCCGGTGCGCGACGCGGACGGAGAGGTCATCGACGCCCGGGTGGAGTACACTTCCGACTTGACCCTCCAGATGCTCAAGTATTCCGGCAAGCTCCCCCTCGAGACCGGGACACCCACTGCCACGTCATCCAGCCGCCCCCTCTGAGGTCCAGTTCCGCCACATTGAACGCGGCGGGCCGGAGCCCTATATTCGACGTGTGCCGACAAGAGCCGGACGGAGCGTGACGCTATGGTAACCAGGGGCGCCGCCCTGTTCACCCTGGTGGCGGTCATTGCGGCGTTCCTCGTGACCACCGGCTGCGCCATGTTCCGGAAGTTCGACGTGGCCCAGATCCACCAGGAGTCGGCCCTCCGCCAGGAGAGAAATCCGGTCATCGTCATCCACGGATTCATCGGCTCGAAGCTGAAGAACAGCCACACCCAGGAGTCGGTCTGGGGCCGCTTCATGAACGCCGTCAAGCGGGGCAAGACCGACGACCTGGGGCTGCCGATCGACTGCCTGCCGATCACCGACAATCACGACGACCTGGTCGCGTATGCCATCTTCGAAAGCGTCGGGGGGGTGAAGTTCTACGGCGCCCTTCTCGACTCCCTCAGGAAGGTCGGCGGCTACAAGTTCGG
>DASTNM010000069.1:0-2763 GCA_035762745.1 Candidatus Polarisedimenticolia bacterium | reverse complement strand
GGGAATCGGCCGGCGCCGCGGCGGCGACCGCGGTGAGGGCGGCGACGATCACGAGAAGGCCTGGGCGGGGTCGGTCACTGCACATCGTGGTCACGGAGAGCCCTCCTGCCGCGCCCCCTCGTCCGGCCGGCCGGCGCGAAGCCTGGCGATGAAGATGTCCTCGAGAGAGGCCGACGTCGGCCGGGCCACCTGGACCTCGAGGCCCGCGGTCTTCAGATCGTCCGCCAGGCGCCGGGCCGCCTCTTCGGCGCCCCCGGCCGGCGGAGCGGCGAGGGTGGCGTGGAGCCGCTCGCCGAACGCCTGGACGTCGGCCAGGTCTTTCCGCTCCTTGAGGATCGTCATGGCGCGCCGCCGCGGCGTGGCGAGGATCTCGATGATGGCGCCGGCCGCCTGGGCCCGCAGCGCGTCGGGGGTGTCGACGGTCAGGAGCCGACCGCGATCGATCAGGGCGACCCGATGGCAGCGCTCCGCCTCGTCGAGGTAAGGCGTGGTCAGGAGGATCGTCAGCCCCGTCCCCTGCAGGCGGGCCAGGATCTTCCAGAAGTCGCGCCGCGAAACCGGGTCGACCCCGGTGGTCGGCTCGTCCAGGACCAGCAGCTCGGGGGTGTGGATCAGCGTGCAGGCGAGGGCCAGCTTCTGCTTCATGCCCCCCGACAGGCGCTCGGCGAGGCGCGTCCGGAAGGGAGCCAGGCGCAGCATCTCCAGGAGCTCGTCACGGCGGATTCTCCACTCCCTCACCCCGTGCACGGCGGCGAAGAAGCCGACGTTCTCGTCGACAGAGAGATCCCCGTACAGCGAGAATCTCTGCGACAGGTAGCCGATCTTCCGGGAGATCTCGCGCCCCTGGCGGAACGGCTCGAGGCCGCAGGTGCGCACGCGGCCGCCGTCCGGGCGGAGCAGGCCGAGGATGGTCCGCAGGGTCGTCGTCTTGCCGGCGCCGTCGGGGCCGATGAGGCCGAACATCTCGCCGCGGCGCACTTCGAAGCTGATCCCACCCACCGCCACCAGCGGACCGTAGCGCCTGACGAGCCCTTCCACCCCGACCATCGCCTCCCCTCCGGAAGCGCCGGCGCCGGCCGGCCTGACACCCTGGCCGGCGGGGGAGCCGGGGGTCACGGCGCGGCCGGCGCGGACCGCAGCCGGGCCTCGGCCGGCATCCCCGGCTTGAACAGGCCGTCCTGATTGTCGAGGCCGATTTTCACCTTGAACACGAGCTTCACCCGCTCGTCGCGGGTCTGGACGTTCCTGGGAGTGAACTCCGCCTCCGAGGCGATGAAGGTGACGTGACCGCGGCGCTTCTGTCCATCGTCGGTCTTCACCTCGGCCTCCTGCCCCAGGCGCATGCGGCCGAGATCGGGCTCGCCGACGTACACGGTCAGCCAGGCGTCGCTGAGGTCGGTGACGACGCAGAGAGAGGCCCCGGGCGCCAGGAGCTCCCCCGGCTCGACGATCTTCGCCGTGATGACGCCGGCGGTCGGGCTGTCGATGGTGGCGTCGTCGACCTGCTGTTGGTACCGGGCGATACGTGCCTCGGCCGCGGCCAGCCGGGCGCGGGCCGCCTCGATCTCCTCACGGCGGCTGCCGGCCCTCATCCGGGCGAGCGACTCGCGCATGGCGGCGAGCTTCGCGGCGGTCACATCGCGGCGGGTGCGGGCGTCGTCGCGCGCCTTGGTCGTGCCGGACCCCTTGTCGAGCAGGGCCTGCATCCGGTCGAGATCCCTCTGCGCCCCCTCCAGGTCGGCCGCCAGGCTCGCGACCTGCGCCTCCAGCTCGGCGATGTCCTCGGTGCGGGCGCCGGCGATCCGCAGTCGCAGGTCGGCGCTGGCCTGGTCTCTCTCGGCGCGAGCCTGCAGCAAAGCCAGGTGCGTGTCGGTCGTGTCGAGTCGGGCGATCACCTGGTCCTTGGTGACACGGTCCCCCTCCTGGATCGGAAACCACTCGAGCCGACCCCCGACCTTGGTCGAGACGCGCACGTCGGTCGCCTCCACATGTCCGGAGGCGAAGATCACCGCCGGGTCGCGGTGGCTGCCGCAGGCGGCTGCGAGCAGCGCCAAAAGATAGACGCATGGGGCGAGGAGAGAGGCGATCGGGTGGGGCACGGCGCGGTTCATGTCAGCTCCTGGGCAACGGTCCACCCGGGCCGGAGGGGGCGAGGCCGCGGGTCATCAGGTCGAGAAGGTGCCGGGCGAAGTCCGCCATGGATGGTGGATCGACCGGGATCCTGCGCTCGGTGATCAGGCGGTCGCGGACCGGAGTCGTGGCCATGAAGAAGACCAGGCTGCCGACGAGACTCAGGTGGGTCAGGAAGGGATCGACCGGACGGAAGACCCCGTCGCGCATCCCCTGTTCGACGATCCCGCGCACGACGCGGAAGTTCGCCAGCAGGTACTCGAGGTAGGGCTCACCGAGTCGCCGGCCACCGGTGAGCACCTCCCTCAGGATCATCGCCGGGAGCTGAGGCCGTCGCGAAGTCGTCTCGACGAAGAGATCGACGAAGTTCCGCAGCCGCTCGCCGACGGGCAGGGGAGAGCTCTCGATCGCGGCGAGGCGCTCGATCGCCGGCGTGAAGGTGGCGGACAGGATCGCCTGGTAGAGGCCGCTCTTGCCGCCGAAGTGATAGTTGATCATCGCCTTGTTGACCCGCGCCCGCCGCGCGATCATCTCGACGGTGGCGCCGTCGAACCCCTTCTCGGCGAACAGATCGGTCGCCGCGCCGATCAGAGCCTCGCGGGTTCTGTCCGAGCTTCTCTTTGATATAACTTC
>DASTNM010000068.1:0-2099 GCA_035762745.1 Candidatus Polarisedimenticolia bacterium | reverse complement strand
GGGAAGTGCTCGTCTACGACAACGGCGCTGGCGAAGTAAGACAGCGAATGCGACTCGACCGCACCGCTCAGCTGACGATCGCTGATCGCCTCCCCGACCTCGGTCCCCATGCACGCTTCGCTGCGATTCAGTACGCGCGCGGCGATCTCATCTATGTGCAGGACGACGATGTGATCGTGAGTGATCCGCGGGCGATAGTCGACGAATGGCTGGAGGTCGAGGCCATCGTTGCGGCCGAACACGGTCAGCCGGACTTCGTGGTCTGCAACATGCCGCCCGAGTTCCGCAAGGTCTACACCGACACTGCCCTCATCGGGTTCGGCGCCGCCTTCCATCGCATCGCGCCAGCGAAGGCCTTCGACCGCTTCTTCGCCTTCCACGGTCTGGATCGCGATGACCAGCTCTTCCTCCGCGAGAGTTGCCGCGTTTTCACTGTCCTGTCGCCACGCGTGCTTGTCGACGTGCCGAAGACCGATCTGCCCTGGGCGAGCGCGCCGAACCGTCTCTGGAAGCAACCGGATCACATCGAGATGCGCGAGCGCATGCTGAAGCTGGCGAGAGAAGTCCGTGATAGCTGAGCCGCACATCCATGTCCTCGTCGTACCCGAGCATCTCGGTCGTCGCGAGGTCGCTCCTGGACCGCAGCCACGCTGGTGTTTCAGCTGCCGCAAACGGACGACTTTCAGCGCCGTGCAGCACATTCCCAATGATGCGATGAGCTATTACGGCGTCTACTGGACGATCGACTGCGATGTCTGCGGCGAGACGAACGGTGACTGTTTCCCAGGCACCTGGAGAGAGGCGAGTGGATGACAGAGATCGAGACCATCGCCTTGCTTGTCGAACTGCTCGAGAAGAAGGAACCGTTCTGCCATGTCCGCTTCGGTGACGGCGATGTCTTCTTCGCGACCGGCACTGGCCCGCGCCTGACAGCCGACGGCGAGGAATGGTCGCCGGAACTACAGCAGCGCCTCTTTACAGCGTGGCTTAATCTGTGGCGGTCAGACGTGCGTCTGCTGCTCGGCGATCTGGAGACGTACGTGGTCTCGGACGGGTGCGAGGAGGAGTGGCGCCATCTGCTGATCACAGGCTCGTGGCAGAGAAGAGATCGGCCACCTCCTGAGCTCGTCCACATGGAGGCTCTTCGCGCTGGCTTCGGTCACGCGATCCCGCTCTATCGGGCGTTGCGGGACGATCCGCGACGGAAGCTCTTTGTAGGCTCGGAGGCGCTCGAGTCTGCGGCGGCGATGCTCGGCGCCGATTACTGCGGAATCCCTCTTCGCACCTCGAGCAATCCTCACGCCGTCAATCGAGTGTGCCTAGAGGCGCGCAACTACGAAGTCGCATGCTTCGCCGCCGGCCGCGGGGGCAAGATCATGCAGGCGTCTTTGGCCAACAGCGCCACTCATCTCACCCAGATCGACATCGGGTCCGGGCTCGACATTCTCTTCGGCGGCGCGCGGCGTGGCACGGATGGCGGCGTCGATGTTGACCGACTCAAACGCGACTATCGAGAGGCGGGTCTATTGAAATGACGACCGGACGGAGGAGTTCATGAGCGCGAAGCAACCCACCCAGCCGCCACAGTTCGACGCCGGTGCATTCGCCAAGCATGCGGGCATCACTGCCGCCCAGCAGCCACTTCAGTTCACACGCATTGACGAGAACGGGTGCTGGCTCTGGGAGGGCTCGAAGACCAACGGTGGCCACGGAAGGATCGCTGTAGGCGGGACATGGGCGCTCGCCCATCGCTATGTCTACGAGCTTCTTGTTGGCCCGATTCCGGATGGGCATCACATCCATCACATATGCGAAGTCCCGGCGTGTGTTCGGCCGGATCATCTTGAGCCTCTGACGCAATTCGACCACGAGCAGCGCCACCTCCGAACTCACTGCAAATACGGCCATCTCCTGAGTGGGACGAATCTCGTCCTCCAGCGATCGAATGACCGCCGCACGGGAGTAAAGCGAAGTTGCAGAACGTGCATTAGGAGATGGGAAACCGTGCGCCAGGAGAGACGGAAGGCGGTGGCGTGATGTCGTTCGCCAAATTCCCGATCCAGGCACCTGATTTCGATGCGACCTCGTTCACTAAGGCG
>DASTNM010000067.1:0-2733 GCA_035762745.1 Candidatus Polarisedimenticolia bacterium | reverse complement strand
CGCCAAACTTTCAGTGCTCCTGGCGCCGCGTCACGGCCTGTGCTCCTGCGGTATGGGGTTATAGGGGCGGCACAAACCAATTTGTCGTCAGCCCGGCTTCTAATACCAATCGCCCTAAATCATGACACGTCTATCCATGATCGGCTGGTAACGGAGGTGACGAGATCGGGCTTGGCGACGAAGGTGTTCCAGGCGCGACAGCAGGCGTCGACGATGTGCTGGTAGCCGTCGTAGAGGCGGTTGGAGAGGCCGTTCTTGCTCAGGTACTCCCAGATGTTCTCCGCACCGTTCAGCTCCGGCGCGTAGGGCGGCAGCTTGAGTAGGGTTAGGTTGTCGGGGACGAGGAGGTCGCCGCCGCGATGCCAGCCGGCGCCGTCGAAGACGACGACGGCGTGGGCGCCGGGCGCGACGGCAGCGGCGATCTCGGCGAGATGCAGGTTCATCGCCCGGGTGTTGGCTCGGGGCAGCACCAGCGCCGCGCCGACGCCGCGAGCCGGACAGGCTGCGCCGAACAGGTAGGCCCATTGGTAGCGGGTGTCGCGCACCGCACGCGGGCGGCTGCCGCGCTTCGCCCAGATCCGGGTCAGCGTGCCCTGCTGGCCGACCCGCGCCTCGTCCTGGAACCAGACCTCGAGCGGCTTGCCACGGGCGCGTTCGGGCAGCGCCGCCGCTACCGCGCGGGGGAAGTTTTTTTGAACGCCGCCTGCGCCTCGGGATCGGCCTTCGGGTGCTGCGGCCGCGGCCTCAGCCGCACGTAGCCGCGGTTGTTCAGGAGCCGCCCGACCGAGCGCTCGGAGAGCGTCACCCCGAAGCGGCCGGCCACCACCCCCTTGAGGTCGGCGCAGCGCCAGCGCACCACCCCGTCCTTCTCCACGTCCGGCCCGGCCTCGACGATCTCGACCAGTTCGTCGAGCGCCGCTTCCGACAGCCGCGGTGGCCGCCCGGGACGCGGACGATCCTCCAGCCCCGCCACGCCCTCGGCGTTGTAGCGGTGCACCCAGTCCCTCAGCGTCTGCCGGTCCATGCCGCAGCTCCGCGCCGCCGTCGTCCGATCGACCCCCTCCATCACCAGCGCGATCGCCAGCATCCGCCGCGCCTGCGCCGGGCTCGCCGCCCGGCACGCCAGCCGCCGAAGCACCGCCGCCGTATGCTCCTTCCGCTCGATCGCTATCGTCATGCCCGTTCCCTCACTGCCTCGAAGCAAGGGAATCACATCCGCCAAACCTTGGGAATCCCTCACGAGTCAGCAGTTCCAGCGGCTGGTATCATACGCGGGTTGATTACCGCATGACCGTGGTTTCGTCCTGGGGCTGCCTCGTTCTGGGAGCGAGCGTCGATTGCACAGGCAGCGGCTCACAATGCTTCCCGAGGGTTCCCCACCGCGTTCCACCCCCAGCCTTGCACATCGGCGGGAGGGCGTGCTGGTTCCGGCGATCCAGCCTCAGGCGCTTACCGGCGTGACCGCGCGCGCAATGGCCCAGATGAATCCGACCATCTCACGCGCGATCGCCGTGGTGGCCACCACCTTCGGCTTGCCCGCCGCCATCAGGTGCCGATAGCGCTGGCACATCCGCGTTTGGCCCTTCCAGGCGATGTCCCGCACGGCCTGGGGTAGCGCTTCGATCCGATCAAGGAGCCTTCGGCTGACCCGAGCCTGCATCCGATAGCTCCAGGCGCCCTCGATCAGAGCCCGGCGAGCAAGACTGCTGCCGGCCTTGGTGATCCCGCCGCGACGCACGCTGGCGCCGCTGGAATGCTCCGAGGGTGTCAGCCCGAGATAAGCCATCAACTGCCGTGGATTGTCGAACCGCGAGAAGTCGCCGACCTCGGCCACCACCGTCACCGCCACGATGAAGGCCACACCCCGCATCGCCTGCACGGCCTCGACCACCGGCGCCAAGCTCCAGCCGGGCAGCAGATCGGCGATCTGCTTTGTCAGCCGCTCGATCCGCGCCTCGGCATCGGTTACCGCGTGAACGTAATCCTGGAGCACGATCTGCTGGGCCGGATGCTCGAACCTGACCGTCGCCAACCAGCGTCGATAGGGCTTCGTCCAGCCCTTCGCCCGGATAGAACCGGCCATGGCGGAGCAGAAAGCCCTGAAGATGCTGTCGCGCCTTGCCCGCGACACCCACCGCCGTCGCCCGGGCCCGGACCAGGTCGCGCATCGCCTCATGGGCCGCGTCCGGGACCCAGACCGCCGTCAACTCGCCCGCCCGGTGCAGCTTCGCCAGCATGATCCCATCTCGCCGGTCGGTCTTTACCCGGTCGCCAGCCTTCACGGGAATGAGCGAAGGCGCAACGACCACGCAGTCGTGCCCGAGTTCGCTCAATTGGCGATGCAGGCCATAGCCGCAGGGCCCCGCCTCATAGCAGAAGTGAAGCGGACCTCCATCGCTTCCAAGCTTCTCGGCAAGCTTGCGGACCTGATCGGCGCGGTTGGGGATCGTGCCCCAGTGACGGACCTCACCGCCCCGTTCGCCAATGGCGATCGCCACCGGGATCGTCGCCTTGTGGACATCCAGCCCGACAAACATGGTATTCCGCACGCGGTCTCTCCTTCAGTCTTGAGGCTCGGTGCCAGCCCGTCCGGCGCAATCCTCGAAGGAGAATGCCGCGGGAGAGACCACCAGCCCAGCTTGCCCTCACCGCGATCATGGGGTCTGGGACCATCTGCGGACATCGAACCCGATCGAGAGCGTCTTCGCCACTGTCCGGCATCGCACCGTGCGC
>DASTNM010000066.1:0-3218 GCA_035762745.1 Candidatus Polarisedimenticolia bacterium | reverse complement strand
TGGCGCGCGTCCGCTCCGCGGTCGGCGCCCACTGGCGGAGGGAGGTCCAGGCCGCCCGGCGCAGGAGAGCGTCTCTCGTGGCCGCCTTCGCTGCCGCGGCCGCCGCTGCGCTGGTGGTGGCGGTCGGACGGGGTTGGTGGAGGTCGGTTGCCGGCATCCCTGGGGCGGTACCGCCTCTCGCCACGCTGCAGAGGGTGGAGGGATCGGTCTTCCTGGCGGGCGGCAGGCGGCTTCGACTCGGCGACAGACTGACACCCGGCAGCGATCTCGAGACAGGAGACGACGGGCGGGCGGCTCTGTCGCTCGTCGACGGACCTTCCCTGCGGCTGGACTCGGGCACCCGTCTCCGCCTGATGCCCGGTCCCGTCGTGGAGCTGGATCGTGGCGCGCTCTACGTCGACAGCGGCACGGACCGCGGTCCGCGCCCGGCGCGGCGGACTCGGCTCGAGGTCCGGACGAAGATGGGGTCGGTGCGCGACGTCGGCACGCAGTTCGAGGTCAGCCTCCGGCGCGACACGCTGCGGTTGAGCGTGCGCGAGGGACTGGCGACGCTCGTCCGCGCCGGGCGCTCGTTCGCGGCGCCGGCCGGAACCCGGCTCCTGGTCGAGGCGGAAGGCGCCGTGCAGACCAGCACAGTGCCGGCTCAGGGTCCCGATTGGGACTGGGTGATCGCCATCGCTCCAGCCTTCGATCTGGAAGGGCGCACTCTCCGCGAGTACCTCGACTGGGTCACGCGAGAAACCGGCTGGCGGGTCGAGTTCGTCGATCCTGCGATCGCCGGACGGGCCGCCGCGATCGTCCTGCACGGCTCCGTCGTCGGCCTGCGACCGGATCAGACTCCTGCCGCGGTCCTGCCGACCTGTGGATTCCGTCACCGCCTCACCGACGGCTCGCTGATCATCGAGCGCCAGGGCGGCGCCGGGGGATCTTCATGACAGGACCGCGGAAGGGCGATGGCACACCGCGGTCATTTCACAAGAGGAGGACAGGAACCATGCGTCGACCAGGAGTGGCATTGACGATCGTAGGTCTTGGTCTGCTGGCGCTGTCCGCCGGGCCGGGCCGCGCGGGGTCCGACAACAACCGGCCGTTCACGCAGGATTTCAGGCAGGAGGACTGCACCTTCTCCTCGACCGGCAGGAACCCCTACTTCATCATCGAGCCGGGGTACCAGACGGTGTTCGAGGGGCTCGAGGGCAAGACAAAGGTCGTCAACACGATCACCGTCACCGACAGGACCCTGCGCGTCGACGGTGTCGAGACTCGGGTCGTGGAGGAGCGCGAGACCCACGATGGGCAGCTGGCGGAGGTGTCCCTGAATTACTTTGCGCTCTGCAGCCCGACGAACAGCATGTTCTATTTCGGTGAGGACGTGGACATCTACGAGGGCGGCGTCATCGTCGCGCATCCCGGAGCCTGGCGGGCCGGCGTCGGCGGCGCTCGGGCCGGCTTCGCTCTACCGGGGACCATTCTGCTGGGCGGGCGGTACTACCAGGAGATCGCGCCGGGTGTGGCGCTGGACAGGGCGGAGATCCTCAGCACCACCGAGGTGGTGGCGACGCCGGCCGGCACGTTCGAGAACTGCCTCGAGACCACGGAGACGACCCCGCTGGAGCCCTTCTCGCACGAGAACAAGTGGTACACCCCCGGGATCGGCCTGGTCCAGGACGACACCCTGCTCCTGGTCCGCTTCGGATTTGTCAGATGAGAAGGGGCCCCGACCGTCTGGCTGACTTTCGTCCCGATCGCCGCGATATCCGGGTAGAATCTCTGCAACTCGGTGACATCCATGGCGGTCGGGGCCCTCATCGTGCGGCGGATCGTCCTGCCGATTCTCATCGGCGCTCTGGCGTCGGAGAGCGCTCTCCGCGCGGCCCAAGAAGGGGGCCGACACCGGTATGCCGGCCAGACGCTCATCGCGGCGTTGGAGGATCTTCGCTCCCGGGGCCTGAGGCTGATCTACAGCGACGATCTCGTCCGACCCGATCTGCTGGTCGAGACGGAGCCCCCGGCCGGACCGCCGCGCGACACCCTTGACCGGCTGATCGCTCCCTTCGGACTGCGGGGGCGGGACGGCCCCGGCGGGACGGTGCTCATCGTCCGGTCGGAAGCGGCCGTTCGGCCGGTCGGAAGAGGAGAGGAGCCCGTCCCGCAAAGGTTTCGCGACGGGATCACCGTCCGGCCCGATCCTCCGGGGCCGGGGGGTGACCGGCCCGAACCAAGGCAGATCCTGGACCGCCGGCAGATTGAACGGAGGGCGCAGCTCGGGGACGACCTGGGCCGGGCGATCGTCCTGGCCCCGGGCTTCGCGGCGGGAGATCGATCGACAGCGTTCAGCATACGCGGCGGCGCCCCGGACGAGACCCAGTACATCCTGGACGGCCTCGCAATCGACGACCCGACGCACCTGAAGAACCTTCTCGGCTACTCCAGCATCATCGACACGCGGGCGATCGACACCGTGGAGCTGATGTCCGGCGGCTTCCCCGTCGAATTCGGCGGCCGCCTCAGCGGAGTCGTCGAGCTGGCCTCGGCGGGCCTCGCGGAGGCCCCCCGCTCCTCCTTCGGCGTCAGCACCCTCAATGCGGGCCTTCTGTCGGAGGGGCCCCTCGGCGAAACCGGCGGCTGGCTGCTCTCCAGCCGCGCCTGGTACCCGGACGCGCTCCTGGATATCGTCGACCCCGGTGGGGAGGGGATTCACCCGATCTCCTACGACCTGCTGGCCAAGGCGCAGACACGGCTCGCCGGAGGGACGACGCTGTCGGCGCACCTCCTGGCCGCGCGGGACGAGGTCGGGTTCACGAACGATTCCCGAGACACCAGCGCCGTCGTCAGGAACAGCAACGGAAACTTCTGGCTCAACGTGGACACTCCGTGGAGCGCGCGCCTCCGTTCGCAGTCGGTCCTGTCATCCGGGCAATCTCAGCGCAGCCGGCAGGGCGGCATCGGCGGTCGGTCCGGCGGTAAGGCGCAGGTCAGTGACGACCGGTCCTTTGCGTTCCGCGGGTTCACCCAGGACTGGGTTTACCTGGGCGCCGGGCGCGCCCTGCTCAAGTGGGGCTTCGGCGCGCGGCGTCTCGGCGCGGACTACGACTACACGAGTCACGCGGAGCAGATCGATCCGCTGTTCACCGGCGGTCTTCCCGTGCGCCTCGATCGCTCGATCGCTGCGCGGCCCTCCGGCACCGACTACGGCGGGTATGTCGCGGGGCGGCTGC
>DASTNM010000065.1:0-11445 GCA_035762745.1 Candidatus Polarisedimenticolia bacterium | reverse complement strand
CTGTTCGCCGATCTGGAGTTCACGGCCCTGGCGCGCGAGTTCGGAGCGCAGGCGACGGAGAGAGAGGTGGCCGGCGTGGGGCAGCCCGCCGTCCGCTACGAGGTCGTTCTGGATCCCGAAACGCTCAGGCAACTGGTGGCGCGAATGCGCGCCACGGGGTCCTGCGCCCTGAGCGTGGAATCCGATGCGCCCGAGCCGATGCGCGGCGAGATCGTCGGCATCGCGCTGGCCTCCCCGGGCGTGGAGGCGATTTATCTGCCGCTGGGACACCGTCGCCTCGACGCCCCGCGGCAGATCGAGCGCAGCGTGGCGCTCGATCTGCTCCGGCCGATCCTGGAGGACGCGCGGGTGGTTCGGATGGGGCATGATACCAAGAAGGACCTGATCCTCCTGCGTCGCTCCGGCGTCGCCGGCTCCCACTTTGCCTTCGACACGATGATCGCCGGCTACCTCCTGAACTCCTCGCGCAAGAGCTACGACCTGGACGTGGTGGCGCAGGAGGCTTCGGGGCTCGTCGTCCGACCCTATGAATCGATCCTCGGATCGGGCGCGCGCCGGTCGACGCTGGCCGACGTCGAGATTGACCGCGCGGCGGCTCTCCTGTGCGAGCGGGCGGCGGCGATCGGGACGATCGCACCGGGGCTGCGAAAGGCTCTCGAGGCCGATGAGCTGCTGCCGCTGCTCGAAGGGACCGAGCTGCCCCTGACCGAGGTGCTGGCCGACATGGAAGCGACCGGCGTCCGGATCGACAGCGACTTCCTGGCGGGACTGTCGAGCGCGTGGGAGGCGGAGTTGACCCGACTGACGGAGGAGATTCACCGGATCGCGGGTCGTGAATTCAACATCAACTCCCCCCAGCAACTGGGGGAAATCCTGTTCGAGGAGCTGAAGCTGCAACCGGGACGCAGGACCGAGAAAACGCGCTCCTTCTCGACCAGCGTCGAGGTGCTGGAAGATCTGGCCGGTTCGCACGACCTTCCGCGCCGTCTGCTCGATTACCGCAGCCTGCAGAAGCTCAAGTCGACGTACGTCGACGCGTTGCCGAAGCTGGTCAACCCGGCGACCGGCAGGCTGCACACCTCATTCAACCAGGCGGTGGCGGCCACCGGCCGACTGAGCAGCAGCGATCCCAATTTGCAGAACATCCCGATCCGAACCGATGTGGGCCGCCAGATCCGTCGGGCCTTCATTCCCTCCGAGGGGTGTCTGCTGCTGTCGGCCGACTATTCGCAGATCGAGCTCCGGGTGCTGGCTCACCTGAGCGGCGATCCGGGGCTGATCGCGGCCTTCCGGGGCGGCGAGGACATCCATCGTCGCACGGCGGCGGAGATTTTCGGAGTTCTTCCCGATCTGGTCAGCGACGAGATGCGGCGGCGCGCCAAGGCGATCAACTTCGGGATTCTCTATGGCATGGGTCCGCAGCGCCTGGCCCGCGATCAGGGGATCCCGCTGAAGGAGGCGAGCGAGTTCATCGAGCGCTACTTCCGGCGCTTCCCCGGCGTCAAGCACTACATCGATTCCACCATCGCGGCCGCCGAGCGGGAGGGGCGAGTGCGGACCCTTTTCCGGCGACTGCGCCACTTCCCGGAGCTCAAGGGGAGCGATCGAAACGCCCGCCAGCAGGCGGTTCGGGCCGCGGTCAACACCACCATCCAGGGGACGGCCGCCGACCTGATCAAGATGGCGATGGTCGTCCTGGATCGCAGGCTCCGTGAGAAGGGATGTGGCGCCCGGATGACCCTCCAGGTGCACGACGAGCTGGTCCTTGAAGTGCCAAAGGGGGAGGTGGTCCCCGTGGCGGCGCTCGTGCGCGAGGTGATGGAGACGATCCACCCGCTCGCCGTGGACCTCCTGGTCGATCTGCACGTCGGCCCGAACTGGCTCGAGATGGAAGAAGCCCCGGGATCCAAGGATTGAAATCGGCACGGTGGATGGGCGCGCCAATCGGGTCATGAAATCGTTGACTCCCCCTCCTTTTTACCTAGATTGTGAATAGGCCGGCCCGGCGGCCCTCTCGGTCCGCCCGTCCCCGGGGGGAGCGGCTCGATGCAGGAACCGATTCACATCCTCGTGGTGGACGACGAGCAGGCGATCCGTGACGTTCTCACGGAGGGCCTGAACGACACGGGCTACCGCTGCGACACGGCGCGCGACGGCTCTGAGGCGCTGGAGAAGGTGAAGGCGAACGGCTTCCAGCTGGTGGTCAGCGACATCGACATGCCGCAGATGGACGGCGTGCGGCTGGTGCAGGAGATCAAGAAAGTCAGACCCGACACCGAGATCATCATGCTCACCGGCGTGGTCGATGTCGATGTCGCGGTGCAGGCGATCCGCCTGGGCGCGAGCGACTATCTCACCAAACCATTCAACCTGGCGGAGGTCCGCATCACGGTGGAGAGGGCTCTCGAGAAGCGTCGCCTCGTGCTCGAGAACCGCGAATACCAGAGAACGCTGGAGGCCCGGGTCCTCGAACGCACTGCCGACCTGAACCGCTCGTACCAGACCACCCTGGAGGCGCTGGCCACGGCGCTCGACACCCGGGACACCGAGACGCTGGGGCACTCACTGCGGGTTGCCGCCTATACGGTCGCCGTGGCCCGGCGCATGGGAGTCTCGGAACCGGACCTGACCGACATCTACCGCGGGGCGCTCCTGCACGACGTCGGGAAGATCGGAGTCCCGGACGCCATCCTGCGCAAGCCCGGGAAGCTGACCCCCGAAGAGTGGGTGGAGATGCGCAAGCACCCTGAGATCGGCTACCGCATCCTGGAAGGGATCCACTTTCTGGAGGCGGCCCGCCAGGTGGTCCTGTGCCACCAGGAGCGCTTCGACGGCACCGGGTATCCCCGGGGACTGAAGGGGCAGGAGATCCCTCTCGGGGCGCGCGTCTTCTCGGTCGTCGATACACTGGACGCGATGACCTCCGACCGGTGCTACCGCAAGGCCCTGCCGTACGAGACGGCACGCGCCGAGATCATCAGGTACAGCGGCACGCAATTCGACCCCGACGTCGTGGCTGTCTTCCTGGAGATTCCGCCTGAGGAGTGGACCGGCATCCACCAGAGGGTCCTCGCCGAAGTCTCTTCGCGAGGCTCCGCCCGCTTCTAAATCCCCAACGTCTTGTCCCGCACCGTCCGACCCGGGTCGAGCTTCGCCCCGAGACCCTCTCCGAGAAGATTGGCGCCGAGAACCGCCAGGAAGATCGCCACCCCCGGGACGATGGTCAGGTGCGGCGCGTCGAGGAGACTTTGGGTGCCGCTGCGAAGCATGCTGCCCCAGCTGGGAGCCGGAGGCGGGACACCGAGGCCAAGAAAGGAGAGCCCGGCCTCCGCGAGGATGACGCCCCCGAGGCCGAGCGCGGCCTGGATGATGACCGGTCCCAGGAGATTCGGCAGGAGGTGCCGCAAGACAAGGCGCCCCGGACCGGCACCCAGCGAGCGCGCCGCGTCGAGGAATTCGATGCGCTTGAGTCTCAAGACCTGCCCGCGGGCCAGACGGGCGTAGGGCACCCAGCCGATCAGACAGAGAGCCAGGATCAGGTTCTGAAGTTTGGGCCCGAGGACAGCGACGAGGGCGATCGCCAGGAGGACACCCGGAAAGCCGAGCAGCAGGTCCACCAGAGCGACGAGGGATGCGTCTGCGGCGCCGCCCGCGAGGCCGGCTGAGGACCCCAGCAGCACGCCGAGCGATCCCGCGAGGAGCACCACCAGCAGTCCGGTGGTCATGGAGATCCTCGCTCCCCAGAGGAGGCGCGACAGGACGTCCCGGCCGAGGTCATCGAGACCGAGCGGGTGGTCGGCGCTCGGGCCCTCGAGCCGGTGGGAGAGGTCCTGCCGCTCGGGAGGGGAGGAGGCGATCCAGGGAGCCGCGACGGCCAGCGTGGCGAGCAGCAGAAGGAGGGCGGAGCCCGAAGCAATCGGGGGTCGTCGAGCCATCAGGACCCCAGCCGCGGGTCGAGAAGGCCGTGGACAAGGTCCGTCGCCAGGTTCACCAGGACGTAGGTCCCCGCGATCGAGAGGACACACCCCTGGACCAGTGGGTAATCCCGGTAGGCGATCGCCTGCACGAGAAGCCGGCCGAGCCCCGGCCAGGCGAAGACCGTTTCGGTCAGGATGGCGCCGGTGAGCAGAGAGCCGATCTGCAGTCCGGCGACGGTGACGACCGGCGCGAGCGCATTGCGCAGGGCGTGACGGAAGGTTGCGGCGAGGCTGGAGAGGCCGCGCGATCGCGCCGCGCGCAGGTGGGGAGCCCCCATCTCCTCCAGCAGCGAGGACCGCAGCAGCCGGGTCAACAGAGCCGCGAGAGGCAGCCCCAGGGTGACGGCTGGTAAGAGGACCGATCGCGGCGAGTCCATCCCGGAGATCGGCAGCCAGCCGAGACGGATGGCGAACAGCAGGATCAGGAGCGGTCCGAGCCAGAAGCTCGGCAGGGAAAGAGCCAAGGCCGAGGCGAGCCTGGCCAGGCGATCGATGGAACCGGCAGGCCGCATGGCCGAAGCGATGCCGATCGGGAACGCCAGGGAGAGCGCCAGAAGCATGCTGGCCGCGGCGAGGACCAGCGTGGCGGGGTAGCGCTCTGCGATCAGCCCCGCGACCGGATCGCGGTATCTCAGGGAGGTACCGAGGTCGCCCTTGGCCAGGCCTTCGAGGTACGTGCCGTACTGTGCGAGCAGCGGGCGATCCAGTCCGAGCCGGGCCCGCAGGTCCTC
This sequence comes from Candidatus Polarisedimenticolia bacterium, assembly GCA_035762745.1. Lineage (GTDB taxonomy): Bacteria > Acidobacteriota > Polarisedimenticolia > Gp22-AA2 > Gp22-AA2 > DASTNM01. The sequence continues at coordinate 6,737 of DASTNM010000065.1, read as the reverse complement.
GATGTCGCCCGTCCCCGCGCCGGGTCCGAGCATGACCTCGACCGGATCCCCGGGGATCAAATGGATGAGAGAAAAGACGATCGTCGCCAGGCCCAGGAGCAGTGGCACCGCCAGGATCATCCGGCGCAGGATGTAGCCGCTCATGGTGTCTCCGGGGGAATATTCCTCGCCCACCGGCGATTCTGTCAATCGTGGCCGACGAGGAGAGGGACGTCACCAGTCCCCGCACGCCCGATCAGGGTCGATCGCTCGGAGGGTCCGTTGCTTGACGGGACGATCCCCGTCTGTTACATTGACCGAGAGGTCAGCGTGGTGAGGTCAGCGCGCGTGTCGCGATCCGGTTTCATTCTCGTCATCCTGATCACCGCCCTCCCGCTCGGCGTCCTTGCGGCCGGATCGAATCAGCCGCACGGCGCGGCGCTCGACGCCGCCGAGGACGACAAGGCGCCGGAGCGACCCGCCGACCCGATGCTGGCGAGCATCCTGGAGCAGTTCGATCTCCGGCAGAAGGATACCGTGACCATGGTGGCGGTGTTCACGGAAAGGAAGGATCTCAAGCTCCTGGCCAAGCCCGTGCTGTCCCGTGGAGAGTTCTACTACAACCGGCCCAACCAGGTCCGTTGGGAGTACACCGAGCCCGATCGCAAGGTCTTCGTCATCACCGAGGACATGTACGTCGCCTACTACCCCGCGCTGAAGAGGGCGGAGGAGGTGCCGATCAAGAAGTTCGTCGGCAAGCGGCTCTTTCGCTTCATCGGCCTCGGCCAATCCATCGACGATCTGGGCAAGTACTACGACTTCCGGCTGGCCCCCGAGAGCGACATCAAGGGCACCCACCTCCTGATCCTGTCGCCGCGCAAGAAGCGGATGAAAGAGCGTATCGCCGAGATGAAGATCTGGGTCGACGTGAACACCTTCCTGCCGCGCCAGCTGCAGTACGTCGAGGCCGACGGCGATTCGACGCTTCTCGCCTTCCAGGACATTCAGGTCAACGTCGAGGTCGCTTCCACCCGATTCCATGTGACCCTGCCGAAGGACGTCGTGGTTTCGGAGACCTTCAACGGCTTCTCCCTCGGACAGCAGAGTTTCTGAAGCACGGCGAGCCGGCGCTCCCGAGCCGGGGGAGCCGTGTGCCTTGGGCGCGAAAGAAAAGAGCCCCCCGGGGTCTCCGGGGGGCTCATCCTTCGGCGGGCCCGGTGAAACGGGTCCGGGCGGCGCTCAGTACATGTCACCGCCCATGCCGCGCGGACCGCCGGGCGCGGCCGCCTTCTCCTTCTCGGGCAGCTCGTAAACGAGCGCCTCGGTGGTCAGCATGAGCGCCGCGATGCTGGCGGCGTTCTGCAGGGCCGTCCGGGTCACCTTGGTCGGGTCGATGATCCCGGCATCGAACATGTCGACCCACTTGCCGGCGTAGGCGTCGAAGCCCACCGAGACCTTCTCCTTCTCCTTCGCCTGCTGCACGATGATCGAACCCTCGTAGCCGGCGTTGATGGCGATCTGGCGGATTGGCTCCTCCAGGGCGCGCCGGACGATGTTGATCCCGGTCTGGATGTCCTCGTTCTTCTCCTTCAGCTTCTCCAGGGCCGGGACCGCCCGGATGAGGGCGATGCCCCCGCCTGGGACGATGCCCTCCTCGACGGCTGCCTTGGTGGCGTGCATCGCATCCTCGACGCGGGCCTTCTTCTCCTTCATCTCGGTCTCGGTGGCTGCGCCGACCTTGATGATGGCGACACCGCCGACCAGCTTGGCGAGGCGCTCCTGGAGCTTCTCGCGGTCGTAGTCGGACGTGGTCTCCTCGATCTGGGCCCGGATTTGTTTCACCCGGCCTTCGATGTCGGCGCGCTTGCCGCGACCCTCGACGATGGTGGTGTTGTCCTTGTCTGCGGTGATCTTCTTGGCCTGGCCGAGGTCCTCGATCTTGACGTTCTCCAGCTTGATGCCGAGGTCCTCGGTGATGCACTTGCCGCCGGCCAGGATGGCGATGTCCTCGAGCATCGCCTTGCGGCGGTCGCCGAAGCCGGGCGCCTTCACGCCGCAGACCTGCAGCGTGCCACGCAGCTTGTTGACGACCAGAGTGGCCAGCGCCTCGCCCTCGACGTCCTCGGCCACGATCAACAGCGGGCGGCCGCTCTTGGCCACCTGCTCGAGGAGAGGAAGAAGATCGCGCATGTTGGAGATCTTCTTCTCGTGAATGAGAAGATAGGGGCTCTCCAGCACGCACTCCATGCGCTCGGCGTCGGTGACGAAGTAGGGGCTCAGGTAGCCGCGGTCGAACTGCATCCCCTCGACGATCTCGAGGGAGGTCTCCAGTCCTTTCGCCTCCTCCACCGTGATGACGCCGTCTTTGCCGACTTTCTCCATCGCCTGCGCGATGATCTCGCCGATGGTCTCGTCGTTGTTGGCCGAGATGGTGCCGACCTGGGCGATCGCCTTGCCGCCGACCTGGCGGGAGAGCTTCTTGATCTCCTCCACCGCCTTCTCGACGGCTCTCTCGATCCCCTTCTTGAGGTCCATGGGGTTGGCGCCGGCGGTGACCGCTTTCACACCCTCGCGGTAGACTGCCTGGGCGAGGACCGTTGCCGTCGTGGTCCCATCGCCCGCGACATCCGAGGTCTTGCTGGCGACCTCACGCACGAGCTGGGCGCCCATGTTCTCCTTGGAATCTTCGAGCTCGATCTCCTTGGCCACGGTCACCCCGTCCTTGGTGCTGGTCGGGGCGCCGAACTTCTTCTCCAGGACAACGTTGCGCCCACGCGGGCCGAGGGTGACTTTGACCGCCTCGGCGAGCTTGTTGACGCCACGAAGGATCGCCTGACGGCACTCCTCCGAGTAGATGATTTCCTTGGCTGGCATTGTTGCTTACCTCCTTCAAATCGGGGACAGGGCCCCCGCGCCTGGGGCAAGGAGCCCCTGTCAGCTGATCACTCCGAGAACCTCTTCCTCGCGCACGATCACGTGCTCGACCTCGTCGATCTTGATCTCCGTGCCGGCGTACTTGCCGATCAGAACCCGATCGCCGACCTTCACCTCGAGCGGGATCCGCTTGCCGGCGTCGTCGAGCTTTCCGGCGCCGATGGCGACGACCTTCCCCTCCAGCGGCTTTTCCTTCGCGGTGTCGGGGATGATGATACCCCCCTTCACTTTCTCCTCCGCCTCGACCCTCTTGACAAGAATACGATCATGTAACGGCTTCACCTTCATTGGGTTCCTCCTCGTGGAATCAGGTCCAGATCTGAAAATTCCTTGGCCGCAACTGGAACTCCCGGCTAGCCAGCGAGCTCCCGGGCAGGCCGCACCTTCCGTCGCTTCCCTCAGAGTCTATTAGCACTCACCTCTGATGAGTGCTAATAATATTCGACCCATGTGCCACTGTCAAGAGGGGAGCCGGCGGGGGATTTCCAGAGGGTCGGTTCGATGCGGGGGAAGATCTCCTTGCCGTGGGCACCCCTGACCCTATAATTTAACTCGGCGCGCCGGGAAGGGTTGGACAGGCAGCATGGATTCCATCGAGAGAACCCTGGAACCTCTCACCCCCGACCTGCTCGCGTCGCGCATACGATCCCTCGCCTGCAGCATCGCCGGTGAGGTCGGCGTCGACGACCTCGAGATGAGGCACCTTCTCGAAATCCTCACCCGCTCCTCGCTATTGCTGACCGAGGGGTACGACTCCGGGATGCTCGACCGCATCCTGTCCCACGAACCTCGATTGGCCTCGCTGCTCGAGCCGATGAAGTTTGGTGGGGCACCGCAGGAGGAGCGCCTGATGCGGGTGCTGAACCTTCCGGATGCGCTCCGGACCTGCGGCGACAAGTGCCTCTACGACGTCGGATTGGCCGGCCGGACGACCTTTCGTGGGGTCGATCTTCAGGATCTCGGCCCGCGATCCTACAGCCTGGCCAGCCGTGTGCTCACGCTGCTCGCGGACGACCGGCGGCTGCGCGATTTCTACGACCGGAACCTGCTCGAGCGTCTGCCGCTCGCCGAGGAGATCCTGTTCCTGAAACAGTGCGCCTCCCGGTTCCAGGTCCACGCTCAAATTCTGCAGGCCTTCAGGGCCCACGACGCGGAGCCTGCCGCACAGTCGGCGGCGGGGCTGTCTGTCGGACCCGCGGCCACGTCGCCTCGCGTCCCCGAGGAGGGGATCGTCCTGTTGAGAACGACATCGGCCAATCAGGCGGCCGAACGGTCCTCCGCGACCGCCGGGCTTGCTCCTCGGGATGGTGCCGCGGGGATGGAGGAGGAGCTCAGAGGCCTCGGGCGGGACGACAGGCTGGCTCGCTACGAACGCCAACTCCTTTTCTCAACCCTCGATGTGCGGCATCTGCGCGAGGAGATCAAGAGGGTGATCGTCGACCAGGATGAGGCGGTCGACCAGGTGTGCGACGACCTGTCGGTCTTCGCGATGGGCACCAGAGGCCGCCCGCGTCCCCAGTGCTACCTCATGGTCGGGCCGACCGGAGTGGGAAAGAACTATCTCATCGAGACCGTGGTCGGCCTGCTGGAGGAGGCTTGGGGTGTCGAAGTGCCGTTCTTGATCCTGGAGGGGCCACAGTACGCCCACCCGGCCGACGTCACCGAGCTCAAAGGGTCGACTCGCGGCTTCATCCGCAGCGACGAAGAGGGGATCCTTTTCGAGTTCCATGAGCGGGCGCGTCTTGCGCCGCTGTCAATCCTGCTCGTCGACGAGGTCGAGAAGGCTCACCCCCAGCTGCCCCGATTCTTCCTGTCGCTCATGGATCGCGGCTCGACGCTGGACAACAAGGGTCGCCTGCTCCGGTTCCCGGCGACCATTCTCGTCTATACCTCCAACCTGGGCTACAGCGAAGAGCAACAGCGGACGCAGCCGATCGGCTATGGCGCGCGTCGAACCGCAAATGGTCGACGACGGGCCGCGGCGCGCGATCTCGGGAAGGCCCTGGCTCCGGAGTTTCTCAACCGCCTGCGGGTCATCCACTTCGCGCCCCTGTCCCGTGTCTCGGCACGGCGCATACTCGACCAGGAGATTGAGCAGATCGTGCAACGGTACCGCGCCCGCCACGATATCGACCTGGTTGTCACTCAGGCGGCCCGCGCGGCGCTTGTCGATCTCGGCTTCAGCGAAGAGTACGGCGCTCGCCACCTGGTCAGCCAGGCCGACAGAGTCTGTAACGTCGAGGTGAGTCTCAGGATCCATGCCGGGTCGCCTTCACCCGGGAACGAGGGGCGCCGTCTGCTGGCCCGCATCCGGGACGCGCGCCGCGGCCTCCGGGCCATCGACGAAGCGTCGCTCCGCCACGAGGTGGCGAGGCAGACGCGCGCTGGAGCCGGCTGCCGACGTATCACGGTCGACTGGAAGGGGGGGCGCTTCGTTTACCCCGTGGAGATGCGATGACCCCACGGTCGTTGCTGGAGACCCTCCAGGCGTTCATCGAGCGCAGCTATGGCATGCCGGGCGTGATCGGGGACCTGTCTCCGTTCATCGTCGGTGACGCGGGGTACCTGGCCTTCTACGTGAACGAATCGAAGCCCCGGCCTGCGCGGCGCGCTCACCTCCTGGTGCGCGACTCCGGGGCGGTCCTGCGGGCGGTGTTGTACTACCCCGACGCGCTGGTCAGGCACCTGGAGCGCTTCAACCCGCTGGCCGGGATCGGCGACGAGAATATCGACGCGTTCGCGGTCTTCGTCGAGGAGCTCGATCACCTCCTCACCGTCGCAAGCCGCGCCCTGGAGCGTCGGCCGATCACGCTCCTGGAACTCGAGCATCATGCCAACGTGACCAAGTATCTCGTCGTACTCCATTTCCTCGGGAAGCAGGCAGGACGCCGCCGTGTTCCCGAACCCCTCCGGATCTGGGCCCGCCATCATCTCTTCGAGAAGTTCAGCGAGGCGGAGGGTGAGGAGCAGGCGCGTTACCGCACCGCGGCCCGGGTGGCCAGGGGCTATGTCAGCTATTTCGAATCTTTGCCGATCAGCGAGCGGCACAGGGAGCTGAGGGCGTTGCAGCGCCGGCCGTTCTCCGAGACCTTCCGAATCGCAGCCAACCAGAATTGAGGCAGGGGACCGTGCGGCCGCCCGATCGGCGGGACGCTCCGGATGAGCGTCTCGACGGGCTTCTAGCGTTCGGCGGGGGGGGTGCCGTGGTTCAGGTTGGCCAGTTGCTGAGCCTGGGGGAAGAGCTCCAGCGCCTTCTGGATCTGCCGGTCGCTCTCGGCATAGACCTTGTAGCCCTCTTCCAGGCCCCACAGGGCGGAGGCGATCGCCTCCTTGATCTCGCTCCTCAGCCGTTCCTTGTTGTTCTCGATCTCCTCGACACTCCATTTGACCTTGCGCTTGTCGAGGAAGGCCTGGAACTCCTGCAGCACCTCAGGAGTGATTTCAAAGCCGCGCGGCACGGACTTGTGCCGGGCGTTGAAATCGACCGCGAAGTGGAAGAAGATCTGGCCACGCTCGAGCTGATCGACGAATTTCGAGGTCGTATCCGGATCGACGATCACGTCAGGCCGGATTCCGCCGCCGCCGTAGACAGTCCGCCCCGCGTCGGTGTGGCGGACCTCCTTCGAGGTGTTGACGAGATCCTCTTCCTTTTCGTCGTGTGACAGGTAGTCCTCCAGGGAGTTGTACGAGCGCTGGATCAGGCGGCCGCTCGGTGTGTAATAGCGGGCTGTCGTGAGGGCGAGGGCGGCGTCGTGGCTGAGCGGGTAGACGGTCTGCACGAGTCCCTTGCCCCAGGTCGTCGTGCCGACGATGAGTCCGCGGTC
>DASTNM010000064.1:0-6504 GCA_035762745.1 Candidatus Polarisedimenticolia bacterium | reverse complement strand
CGCAGCTCCGCGATCTCGGCCGACAACTCGCGGGTGCGACCCGGCGCCTCCCCCAGCCAGAACGGAAGCGAGGGCGGGTGCCCCTTCGCGTCGGCCACGCGCACGATGCCGGGCTCGACCCGCAGCACCGACCAGGAGGCGTTGCCGAGCTGGAACACGTCGCCGCGCGTCGACTCGACCGCCCAGTCCTCGTGCACGGTTCCGACCAGCGTGCCCTCGGGCTCGAGGCGCACCTGGTAGTCGGCGGTGTCGGGAATCGCGCCGCCGGAGAGGATCGCCGTGAGCCGCGCGCGCCGCGTGGCCATGACGCGGCCGCCGACGCCGTCGCGGTGCAGCAGCGCGCGGCGGCCGCTTCCGGCGTGGAGCCTCACGACCTCGTCGAACTCCTCGCGCGCCAGGTCGCGGTACGGCCAGGCGCGCGTCAGGGCCGCGTAGAGGGACTCCTCGCTCCAGGCTTCCGGAACGCAGGCGGCGACGACCTGCTGCGCGAGGATGTCGAGCGCCGGCGCCGGACGCGGCGTGCGGTCGAGATCGCCGCGCCCGATCGCGTCGAGGAGCGCCGCGGCGCAGACCAGTTCGTCCTGCGTCAACGGGAAGAGCCGTCCCTTCGGCGTGCGCGACAGCGCGTGCCCGGCTCTGCCGATCCTCTGCAGCAGCGTGGCGATCGAAGGGGTCACTCCGACCTGGATCACCAGGTCGACGTCGCCGATGTCGATACCCAGCTCGAGCGACGCGGTGGCGACCAGGGCGCGCAGCGTCCCGGCCTTCAGGCGCTGCTCCGCCAGGAGGCGCCGGTCGCGCGCCAGGCTGCCGTGGTGGCTCGTGACCTGGTCCTTCCCCAGGATGTCGGTCAGCCGCGCCGCCACTCTCTCGGCCAGCTTCCGGGTGTTGACGAAGACCAGCGTCGTGCGGTGCGCGCCGATCAGATCGGCCATCCGCTTGTAGATCTCCTCCCAGGTCTCGTGCGAGCAGACCGTCGCCAGCGGCGAGTCGGGGACCTCGACCGCCAGGTCGAGCCGGCGGTGATGCCCCGTATCGACGAGGACGCAGTCGCGCCCGGCGCCGACCAGGAGGCGGGCCGTCTCCTCGAGCGGTTTCTGCGTCGCCGACAGCCCGATGCGCTGCGGCGTCGCGCCGGTCAGCACCTCCAGCCGCTCCAGCGACAGCGCTAGGTGGGCGCCCCGCTTGTTCCCCGCGACGGCGTGAATCTCGTCCACGATCACCGTGCGCACCGTCTTCAGCATGGCGCGCCCCCCGTCGCTCGTCATCAAGATATAGAGCGACTCGGGTGTGGTCACCAGGATGTGCGGCGGCCTCCTGCGCATCGCCGCCCGCGCCGCCGGCAGCGTGTCGCCCGAGCGCACCAGCACCCGGATCTCGGGGAGCGCCGGGTCGAGGGCCCGCAGCTCGTCGAGCGGCCCTTGCAGGTTCTTCTGCACGTCGTTGCCGAGCGCCTTGAGCGGCGACACGTAGAGCACCTGCGTCTCGTCGGCGAGCCGCTCCCCCTGCCGCGCCAGCGCGTCGATCGCCCAGAGGAACGCCGCCAGCGTCTTGCCGGTGCCGGTCGGCGCCGCGATCAGCGTGTGCCGCCCCGCCCGGATCGCCGGCCAGCCCTCCGCCTGCGGCGGGCTCGGAGCACCGAAGCGCGCGGTGAACCAGCGGCGAATCGTGGGGGAGAACTGGCTCAGCGGCATGAGAGTCCTGGCGCCGGCTCCATCGGCCGGCGCGAGATGACGATGGCGTCCTGGTATCGCGAGAGATTATAGCGGTGAAACCTGACCCCTATCATTATTGGTAGGCCTCCTTGACTTCCCCCGCCCGGTAACCATATTGAAATCGCCGCCCGGCAGCCGCCGGCGGTGCCGCAACCCCCTCGGCTGGTCGGCGGGGCCGCGAACGGCTATCATCGCCCCGTCTCCCGCATCCCCGAGGTCGCCAGGACGAGAGTGCGATGACCCTGCGCAAGAAGCTGTTCTGGATCTCGATCCTCTACTTCGCCGAGGGGCTGCCCTTCGGGATCGTCTACGACGTCCTGCCGGTCTACTTCCGCCAGAACGGTGTCTCCCTCAAAGACATCGGCTTCATGTTCTTCCTGACCCTGCCGTGGACCATCAAGATCTTCTGGTCGCCCCTCGTCGATCGGTTCGGGGAGCGCCGCACCTGGGTCACCCTCTGCTGCTCGGCGATGGCGTGCGTCATGCTCGCGGTGCCGCTGTTCCAGGCCTCGCAGCCGACCCTCCTGCTCTGGGTTCTCCTCCTCGTCTTCACCGTCGCGTCGGCCACGCAGGACATCGCCATCGATGCCTACGCCATCGGGCTGCTCTCGAAGGGGGAGGAAGGGGTCGCGAACGGCTACCGTCTGGCGCTCTATCGCGTCGCCGTGCTGCTCGGAGGAGGCGGCACGATGTACCTCGTGCGGCCGTTCGGCTGGGAGTGGATCTTCATCCTGGTCGCGCTCGCCTTCGTGGCTCTGGCCGTCGTCTCCTGGGCCAGCCCGCCGGTGCGGGTCGTCCATGAGCCGCCGCGCGAGTGGGCGCGCCACTTCTGGGCCTTCCTCAGCCGGCCCGGCTCGATCGCCGTCTTCCTCTTCATCCTGACCTACAGGACGGGCGAGCTGATCATGATGCCGATGGTGAAGCCGTTCTGGGTCGATCGTGGCATGACACCGGAGGAGATCGGCACGATCTCGACCATCGCCGGCACGATCCTCGGCATCCTCGGGACGATCGTGGGCGGCCTCTACACGACCCGCTTCGGCCTCTTCAACGGCCTGTGGGTGCTCGGGCTGACGCAGGCGGTCCCGAACCTCGCCTACGCGGCGGTGGCGGAGTTCTCCCTCGGGCGCCCATATCTCTACGGCGCCTCGATGTTCGAGTCGTTCGCCTTCGGCCTGGGCACCGGCGCCTTCTTCGCCTTCCTGATGCGCATCTGCGACAAGCGGCAGGCCGCCACCCAGTACGCGCTGCTCACCTCGGTGGTCGGGCTCAACCGCTTCTTCGGCGGCTGGAGCGGCAAGGCCGTCGAGCACATCGGCTACGCCGGCTTCTTCACTCTCACCTTCTTCATGTCGCTGCCTTGTTACTTGTTGTTGCCGTGGGTCCGCCGCTGGATCGCCAACGGGACCAGCCAGAACGCCGGCGCCGAAGCCGATGTCACCCGACACGCCTCGAGCGGCGGCGACCTGGGCGCCGCAGCCGCGACCGGCGAGCTCCCGGATCCCGCCACCACCCCGGCGGGCCAGGGCGGCGTCCCCACGCCGGGCGACCGCGCCCCCGCCTCGGTCCCGGCGCGGTAGATCAGCAGATCGAACCACCACCCAGCCGCAAATAGCCCTTTGCTCCTTCCCACCTTCGGGGTATATTCCGCGGACAAGTAGCTTATTCACCTTCATACATTGCTCACGCTGCGAGCCGGGGGGGGCCGCAGGACGGAGGAAGTATGACGCCGCGACCTTGCCCGAGCCCCTCGCTCCCCAGACGATCACTGCTTCTCGCTCTTGGTCTCCTCGCAATCGGAAGTCTGCAGGCCCATTCGATTCCTCCCGGCCCGCTCTTCCCGCAGCAGGTGTTTGATGTCGGGCCACAGCCGTGGAGCATAGCGACCGGAGATTTCAATCGGGATGGAAAGAAGGACATCGCCACCGCGGACGCCGGTACCTACGACTACGCGACCCACGGCTACATAGTGGGAGATGTCTCGATCCTTCTCAGCAACGGCGATGGAACTCTGTCATCGCAGCGAAAGATTCAAGCGGGACCCGCGCCCTCGTTCGTCGCGGCGGCCGACCTCAACGGCGACGGGAACGATGACCTGGTTGTGAGCAACGCAGGCACAGACTACCTGGAGGTCCTGCTCTGCGATGGCAGGGGAGGATTTGGAAGCCCAACTCAGGCTCAGGTGGGTAGCGCTGCCGGCGATCTGGCGATCGCGGATTTCAACGGGGACGGCAGGCCTGACGTCGCGACGCTGACCTCTTCCACGGGTCAGGTCTCAGTGCTGATCGGTCATGGCGATGGGACCTTCGTTGCGCCGAGATCCTCCCCGGTGGGCAACCTCGCGACCGCGCTTGCCGTTGCCGACTTCGATGGAGACGACAGGGACGATCTCGTGGTGTCGAGCGTAGGGACACTCGAATGTGATCCCTTCGGTTGCACCGGAGAGCCGGGTTACATCGCGATCCTCCTCGGGAACGGAGACGGAACCTTCGGGGCGCCCACGCGCCTGCACAACGGGGACAGGCCGTTCCGCATCGCCACCGGAGACTTCAACGCCGACGGACGTCGAGATTTTGCGGTGATCGACTGGGCCGCCCTGGACGGCAAGGGCTGGGTGTTCATCGGCCACGGTGACGGAACGTTTGAACCGGAGGTTCCCTTTGGAACCCCGGAAATCGGCGGAGTCACGTCGATCGCCGCGAAGGATCTCAACGCCGATGGTATGGAGGACCTGGTCACGGCAGATCTGAATAGTCGCTCCGTCTCCGTGAGTCTGAGTCAGAGGGACGGGACGTTCGGTGCGGAAAGCCATCTGCGGGCGGGCTTCGAGCCGGCGTCCCTGGCTGTTGAGGATTTCAACGGCGACGGGACTCCTGACCTTGCTGTCGCGGACGCACGATCCCCGGGTCTCCCTGCGGGAACAGTGTTGTTGATTCTCAACAAAGGAGACGGCACCTTCGCCGCTGAAAAGCGCCTGACATCCCAATACAACGTAAGCTCAATTGCCGCCGCGGACTTCAATCGAGACGGTCGTGACGACCTGGCAGTGGCGGACAGGGTTGCTGGCGTGTCGGTCTACCTTGCCGACGGAGATGACCCATTTGCATCCGTCAGACGATTCGACATCGGTCCATCTAGGGGCATCGTCTCGGATGATCTGAACGGCGATGGCTTCATGGATCTCGTGGCTATCGGCACGGACGCTGTATCGATCCTGCTCGGTCGGGGCGATGGTTCCTTCGAGCCTCAGGTCAGATACCGTTCGGCGCACGTGCCGATCGCCGTCGTCATTGCCGATTTCGACGCCGACGGAATCAAGGATCTGGCGGTGTTGAACCGATGCGCGGATGCGTACTGCTACGTCGGCCGTGTCGGCATATTCCATGGTTACGGCAACGGGACATTTGCGACTCCAACCTATACCTCCGTCGGCCAATACGCGAATTCAATGGTGGCGGGGGACTTCAATGCTGACGGGTTCCAGGACCTCGTCGTGCCGGCGGTCTCTAGCTCATCGGGAACGCGAGTGTTACTCGGGAGGGGCGACGGTTCGTTCACTGCGGGACCGGATCTCGCAGCGACCTCGCTGGGCGCACCCACAACCGTGGATCTGGATGGAGATGGAATTCTCGATCTGGCGGTGGGCATGTCGCCAGGGGTGGTGGTCTTCCGTGGAACGGGGGACGGAACGTTCACGAAGAGTATGGAGCTTCGGACGGGCGTCGGGTCGGTCACTGCGGGTGATTTCAACGCCGACGGCAAGACCGACCTCGCGATAACCTGCGATTACTGCACCACACAGGCGCTGACTGTATTCCTCGGTGACGGGGCTGGAGCGTTCGGACCTGCCACCCGTTTCCTTTCAGCGGACCTGCACCCAGTAGTTGCCGCCGTTCCGGGCGACTTCGACGCCGACGGGCGGACCGATCTCGTGCTGGCCACAGAGCGGGAGGTCATCGTACTTCCCAACCTGAACGCCTTCCCCGACACCGACCACGACGGCGTCCCCGATCCTGACGATCCCTGCACCGATACCGACGGCGACGGCCTTGGGAACCCCGGATTCGCCGCGAACCTCTGCGCCCGGGACAACTGCCCGGCTGAGTACAACCCGTCCCAGCTGGACACCGACGGCGACGGCGTTGGTGACGCGTGCGACAAGTGCCCACGTGATGTCCTGAATGATCAGGATGGCGACGGCCTCTGCGACTCCGTCGACAACTGCCCTCTGACCTACGACGTCAGCCAGGTCGATACCGATGGTGACGGTCACGGAGACCTCTGCGATAACTGTCCGCTCAGTGCCAACCCCGACCAGGCCGACACGAACGGCGACGGGGTAGGCGACGTCTGTGACCCGTGTGTCGGTGACATCCTGGGCGATCAAGATGTGGACGGCGTCTGCGGTTCCGTGGATAACTGCAGGTACGATAGCAATCCCGACCAGCTCGATGCGGACGGCGACGGCCTCGGGGATGTCTGCGACAACTGCCGGACCGTGGTCAACCCGAACCAGGCCGACTCGAACAACGACGGGTCGGGCGACGCCTGCCAGCCAACGTTGACGATCTCCGAGGTCACCGAGGACGGGGGGGACATTCTTGAAGTCGTCGCCCGCGCCGCAGATCCGCAGGGCGATTCCCTCACGGCCGACTTGCGGTTCTTCCAGCCGATCAGCGGGATAATCCTTCAGAACGTCGCAGGAGGGGGAGGGTGCCCCTCCGGGTACCCCCTCCAGGGAATCGACGGTGAAGGAATCGGATACTACTCGACTGCCTGGGAGGGATCT
>DASTNM010000063.1:0-3435 GCA_035762745.1 Candidatus Polarisedimenticolia bacterium | reverse complement strand
TCGATCCCCATGTGCTCGAAGAAGCGCGAGTCCTCCGTCGAGATCAGGGCGTCGATGAACGGCTTCGGCACCTGGTCCAGTCCGATGACGATCCGCTTCTCCGCTCCGAACTGGTAAAGGACCTGCCCGTCGGCGGCATAGAGCGTGGTGACGACCGGTGGCTTCCAGTCCTGCAGGTGCCGGACCTCGGGGATGTCGAAGGTCAGGACGTAGCCGAAGATCGATCCGGAGACCGCCGCGAGGGCCAGGGTCGCCAGGACGATCCAGACGATCCCGGAACGGGTGCGCCAGAAGGGAGGCCGCGGCGGCGGATCGCCGGGAGCGCCCCGGGGGGCAGCCGCCGCGGCGCCCGGAGGAGGCCCCGCCACGGGCGGCGGCGATCCCGGGGCGGCGGGGTAGCCTGGTGGCGTGGGCGACTGTCCTCCGGGGGGGCGTGACGGAAACCGAGGGTCGCGATCGTCAGGGCTCAAGGGACCTCAGTTCGCCGGCTGTGGCGCGACGCGAAAGTATACACGATTCGGGCCCGCGGGACCGCCTCTCGACGATCGGCGTCGTGGTCAGAACTCACGCTCCTTCAATATGATCCAAAATAGCCGTGATGCAAGCCCCAGGTCGCCTCGACTCTCGATCGTCATCCCCGCCCTGGACGAGGAGGCGGCGCTCGGTCCTCTCATGGCGAGCCTGGAGGCTCAGGCGGCAGGCCCCCCGCTCGAGGTGATCCTGGCGGACGGGGGAAGCCGCGACAAGACGATCGCCCGCTTCAGGGATCTGACGGGCGGCCGGGCGGGGCGCGACTCCGCGGCGCAGGCGATGGGGGCGGGGAGCTGGGCGGCGCGGGGATGGGAGGCACGGCTGGTCGCCTGTCCGAGCGCGGGACGGGCCACCCAGATGAACGCCGGAGCGCGCGCCGCGCGGGGCGAGGCGCTCCTCTTCCTGCACGCCGATACGCGCCTGCCGCCGGGGGCGACGGCGGCCATCGCCTCGGTGCTCGCCGACCCGCGCGTCGTCGGCGGCGGTTTCCGGCACCGCTTCAGCGAGCCGGGGCTGCTCCTGCGATTGATCTCGGCCTACGCGACGGCGCGCTCCCTCCTGCGGGGCATTCATTACGGCGACCAGGCGATCTTCCTGCGACGCTCCGTCTTCGAGACGCTGGGAGGATTCACGGAGGTGGAGCTGTTCGAGGATCTGCGCCTGTCGCGGGCGCTGAGGCGACGCGGGCGCGTCGTCACCCTGCCGCTCGCCGCCGAGACCTCCGCCCGCCGGCTGCGCGCCGGCGGCGTCGGGCGGACGGCGCTCAAGTTCGCCTGGCTGAAGATCCGCCACGCCCTGGGCGCCGACCCCGCCCGGCTCAAGACCGGCTACCCCGATGTCCGCTGACCCCGGCGGAGATCTCCCCTCGCCCTGGGAGCAGTCCTGCCCGCGGGCGGTGCGGCTGGTGTGAGAGGTCGGCTAGAGCGAGCGCCCGGCATCGATCGCCGGCCAGAAGTTCGTGTCCTTGCGGAAGTGCAGGTAGCGGAGAGGAACACCGTCGACCAGCGCGCGCACCCGGTCGATGATCTCCGGGTGACGCGGCATCTGGTCGACGACGAACGGCAGGTTGCCGAGAAGGTCGGCGAAGCATCCACCGTCGTCGGGGCGCACGCCGGTCGTCTCGTCCTTCCGCAGGCGGTAAAAGCCGGCGACGGGCCAGGTGCCGGTGACCGGCTTCCCCTCGCGGTAGGTGCCGCGGAACGGGCCGCCGGCGGCGACCAGCCCCTCGGGACGTCGCAGGACGAGGGTGAGGTCGTCGCTGTTGACCCGCCCCTCGCGGTTCATGGCCGCCAGGGTCGACTTGCCGGCCCCCGACGGTCCATAGAACAGATAGAACCTGTCGCCGCGCACGATGCTGGCCCCGTGCAGGAAGAAGCCTCCCTGGTCGAGGGCCAGCCAGGCGACGGCGCTGCGCAGGAAGTTCTCGAGCGCGCGAGGCGCGGGATCGAGATCGCCCGTCCCGAGGGCGATCTGGCCCACACGCCGGTCGATGTCGAACCAGGAGGCGAGGCGGTACGATACCGATCGGAAGATGCCGTTCTCCAGGACGCTCGGCATCCGGTAGACCTCCCGGCCGCGCCTGAAGCCGGGGGGCAGGAAGTAGTCGACCGGCGCCGCCAGCACCTCGATCCGCAGCGGTCGCGCGGCGCCGGCTCCGGGTGGCAGGAGATAAGGCCCGTAGGCGACCGCCATCCGCTCCGCGAGATCCTCCGGGAGCCCGTCGAACTCCACCGCGACACCGGCGATGTCGACGCAGGCCGAACGGGATCCGGCGCGGCGCGTGAAGCGCCCGAACTCCTCGACCCGGGGCGGCTCGGTGCGGTCCTCCGCAGGCGCTCCTTCCATGGCGTTTAGTCTATCATCCGGTCTGGAGGGTCCGATGCCGGGTCTGTTCAAGCTGACGACCGAGTTCGAGCCGAAGGGGGACCAGCCGCAGGCCATCAAGGCGCTGGTCGAGGGTCTGCGGCGCAGCGCCAGGCACCAGGTGCTGCTGGGGGTCACCGGCTCGGGCAAGACCTTCACGATGGCCAAGGTGATCGAGGCGGTCGAGCGACCGACGCTGGTGCTGTCGCACAACAAGACGCTGGCGGCGCAGCTCTACCAGGAGTTCCGGCGCTTCTTCGCCGAGAACGCCGTCGAGTACTTCGTGTCGTACTACGACTACTACCAGCCCGAGGCGTACGTCCCGCAGAGCGACACCTACATCGAGAAGGAGGCGACGATCAACGACGAGATCGACCGGCTGCGGCACTCGGCGACGCGCTCGCTGTTCGAGCGGCGCGACGTGGTGATCGTCGCCTCGGTGTCGTGCATCTACGGTCTCGGCTCGCCCGAGGCGTACCACGGGATGATGCTGCTCCTGGAGCCGGGGCGGGAGATCGACCGCGACGCCATGCTCCGCAAGCTGGTCGAGATCCAGTACGAGCGCACCAACCTCGACATCGAGCGCGGCAAGTTCCGCGTGCGCGGCGACGTCGTCGAGATCTTCCCCTCCTACGAGGAGTTCGCCGTCCGGGTCGAGCTGTTCGGGGACCAGGTCGAGACGCTGTCGGCGATCGACCCGGTGCGCGGCGCGGTGCTGCGCCGGCTCGACCGCATCCCGATCTACCCGAACTCGCATTACGTCACGCCGCGCGACCGGCTGCTCCAGGCGATCGAGGGAATCAAGGTCGAGCTTAAGGAGCGCCTCGCCGACCTGGAAGGGCGCGGCAAGCTGCTCGAGGCGCAGCGGCTGCACCAGCGGACCATGTTCGACCTGGAGATGATCAAGGAGATCGGCTACTGCCAGGGGATCGAGAATTACTCGCGGCATCTGACCGGGCGCCGTCCCGGCGAGCCGCCGCCGACCCTCCTGGACTACCTGCCGAAGGATCACCTGATCATCCTCGACGAGAGCCACGTGAC
>DASTNM010000062.1:0-2027 GCA_035762745.1 Candidatus Polarisedimenticolia bacterium | reverse complement strand
TGTGCGCGGCAACGCCGGCGGCCAGGTCGGGGCGGCCTATCGCGGAAGCCTCTCTGGGATGACGGGCGGGACGATCCTCATCGAGGGCTCGGCGGGTCTCGAGGTGGGGATGCGGATGAGACGGGGACTCATCGCCCTGGGCGGTCGGGTGAGGCACTTCGCCGGCCTGGAGATGAAGGGCGGGACCATCGTCCTGCGCGACGGGGCCGAGCTGCGGACCGGTGCCTGGATGTCCCGGGGCACGATTGTTTCGTTGACGCCGATCCAGTTCCTGCCGACCTTCTCGTATTCCTCCACGTACAATCCCACGTTCCTGCGGGTGTATGCGAGGCACCTCCAGACGCTGGGGTTCACCATCCCCTGCGACGAGCAGGAGGGGGCCTATCGGCGCTACACGGGGGACGCCTCGGTTCCAGGCAAGGGGGAGATCCTCGTCTGGAAACCTCGCGCCGCCTGAGGCCGGTCTCGAGGAGCGCCGCCTTCAATCGACGAGGGTTCCTGCGATGTCAGCCCCTTCCTCCGGACGCAGCGGCCCCGAGTCGACGATCATCCTGACGCTGTTCGCCTGCTACGCCTTCTTCTTCCAGGGCGGCGGCTGGAACCAGAACAGTCGGCTCGATCAGGTGCGAGCGCTCGCTGAAACGGGCAGTCTCTCGATCCACGAGTACATGACCTTCGTCCCGTCGTCGGGCGCTGACGGCCGGACCGTGCCGCGACGGATCCCCCTCTCGGCAGTCTCCTCCTTGCAGGGCGCCAGGCCGGTCTACAACACGGGGGATGTGGCGGCGGTCGGCGGCGGCATCTATCCCAACAAGCCGCCCGGTGTCACCTTTCTCGCGGTCCCGGTCTACTGGCTGGTCTGGAGGGTCGAGCGGCTCTTCGGGATCGATCCGGACGGCTGGAGGGTAGCGACGGTCGGCGCCTACCTGACGACCCTCCTGTCGATCGGCCTGATCGGGGCCCTGGCGGGGGCGTTGTTCTATCGCGCCTCCCTGAGCCTGTTTCCCTCCATCCCGCCGGCCTGCCACGCCGGGGCCACCCTGGTCTTCAGCCTCGGCACGCTGATGTTCCCGTTCTCGACTCTCCTGTTCGACCACGTGCCGGTGGCGTTCCTGTCTCTGCTCGCTTTCTACTTGCTGCAGGGAGGCAGGGAGGCGGGGGGCGGATCGGCGGTCACCCTTTCCTTGGCGGCCGGCCTGGTCGCGGGCGCCGCGGTGCTGTGCAACTACGATGCGATTCTGACCGTCGCTCTTCTCATCGGTTACCTCGCGACCGGCGAGGGCGCCGGGAGGAGGATCCCCCTGTTCCTCGCCGGCGGACTGATCCCGGCACTCGAGCTCGCGGCGTACCACCTCGCCTGCTTCGGGAACCCGTTGACCCTGGCGACGAGTTACCAATCGGCCCTGTTCAGGGACCCGCAGGCGGGCTGGCTCGGGGCCTTCGGGCTGCCCGAGCCCCACGCCCTGGCCGGCATCCTCGTGTCGCCTTATCGCGGGCTCTTCTTCTCCTCGCCGGTGCTGCTCCTCGCGCTCTACGGCCTCGGGTGGATGTGGCGAAACGCGCGGCGTCGCGAGGCCCTCCTGTGCGGCGCCGTGTGCGTCGCCTTCGTGACGATGAACGCCGCGTTCAGGCAGTGGCACGCCGGCTCAACGTTCGGCCCGCGTTATCTCGTGCCGGCCCTGCCGTTCCTGGCGCTGCCGCTCGCGCCCGCCATCCAGAGGCTGCCACGACTCGCGCTGTCGCTGGGCCTTCTCTCGTTCGCCATGATGCTCACGGCGACCGCGGTCGATCCCCAGGTTCCATTCGACGTCCCGCGTCCCTGGGGCGACTACCTGCTGCCGCTGTCAGCCGGGAGGACGGTGACCTTCCCTCGCTACCGGGTGGAAGGCCCGGTCTCGGCGAACCCTCAGGGGGTCTCCGAGGGGTATCCCTACGAGATCTTCGAGGCCGGATCGAAGGAGGCGGCGTGGAACTCCTTCAACCTCGGAGAGCTCCTCGCGCCGCGCAGTCGGCTGAGCCTCGTGCCG
>DASTNM010000061.1:0-9105 GCA_035762745.1 Candidatus Polarisedimenticolia bacterium | reverse complement strand
GGGGCATGGTCGCTTCGTAACGGCGCGAGCAGGGCGTCGATCCGCTGCGGCGTGCTCGCGGCGCAACCCAGGCAGAGGCCAGCGATCGCGCCGGTCACCCGGACCAAACTCTGCCCCGGACGCCGAAGGCCGCGCGCCTGGCTCACGCTTCAGCTCCTCCCCGTGTCACGGGTCGGGCCGGACGCTCCCTGGATCCGCGGGGCGGAGAAGCTGCACTCGATGCCCAGCCGGCCGAGGTAGGCGAACAGCTCCGCCGGCTCGACGTGGCGGTCATGGGGGACGAGCCCCCGCTCGGGGATGCGACCGTGACTGAGAGCGCGGACCGCCAGCACGGCGGGAGCGACCGCGGCCAGGTAGCTGCGCTGCCGGGCGAAGACACGCGCCTGGCTCACGGCGCCCGAGCCGCCCTCGATCTCCGCCAGCATGCCCCCGGCGATCGACCCGAACCGGCGCGCCACGAAGGTCGAGAGTCGTCGCGCGCGCGTCAAGCGCGTCGCCAGCGCCGGCACGCGCGCCAGCACGGAGAGCGCGACATTCATCCCGGGCACCCGGCTGTCGACCCAGAAGTCGGCGTCGCGCAGCGTCGGGACGATGCGGGGCAGGGTCGCGACGTGGACGCTTTCCATGAGATGACCCCGCGCTCCGCCGATCGGCGGCGGCATCTGGAACGCCCGTGACTCACCCCAGCCGCGCGCCTGCACCAGCCTGCCTCGACGCAGGATGCGGATCGGGCGCCCCAGAGAATGGCGGAGCGCCTCACCGGTTCCGACGGTGGCGGTGACCCGTGAAGCGGGAGACAGATAGACGCTGACCCGCACCGGGTCCTGCACGCCGCTGGCGCTCACGAGGGCCGCGAGCAGGGTCGTGACGGACGAGCAGCTCGTGAGCACCCGGATCCCCTTCGCCGCGATCCGCTCCCGCAACGCGTCGATGGCCAGGAAATGGTCCAGACTGTCGGAGAGGTCGATGACGTCGCAGCCGACATCGATCGCCGCCTCGACGAGGGCGACGCTCCGCTCCTGGAACGGCCCGGCGGCGTCGAGAACGGTGTCGCCCGGAAGCAAGGTCGCGCGCAGGGCTTGCCGATCTTCGGCGTCCACGCGCAGGTCGGGGCTCGTGTCACCGCTTCGACCACTTCCTCGGGCCGCGATCAGAGGCGCAAACCCTTCGGCGCGCAACAGCTCGACGGCCGCACGGCCGAACAGGCCGGTCCCCCCGATCACCACGAGCCTTCGGCTCACTTCACGCTCCGTCCGCGCAGGAGCCCGACCCAGGCGACCCACGGGCAGAAGAGGATGAACAGAAGCGCCATCGACGCGGCGATGCCCGCCGCATTGCCGGTCAGCGCGAAGACCGCCAGAGCCAGTCCGGCCGCCCAGATCAGCCAGGCGCAGGCGCGCGCCGGGCCACGGAGCCATGGGCTCCCGAGCGTGAGAAGGATTCCGGCGACGGTGTACAAAGAGTTGCCCCAGACACCCGTCAGGAATCGGGCCAAGGTTGCGATCCGATCGTAGTCCGCCGGGAGCCAGCCGATGTAGAGCGACTCGGCCAGGAGATCGCCGACGACCCCGGTGGTGGCCAGGACCAGGGCGGCGATCCCGAGAGACCGGGAGCGCACCCGGGCCCCCCACCAGCCGTAGAAGCCGAGAAGGCTCAACGCCGCCATGATCCAGAGGCCCCAGCCGGCGCGCCAGAGCGCCGGATGCGCCGCGATGTAGCCGACACGCATCGGGAGATCGGGCACCGCCTCGCTTCCGGGGCGAAGCGCCAGGAGCATCGCCAGCGCCGCCGCCAGATTCAGCGCGCAGCAGAGCGACGGCCCCGAGGCGCGCAGCCATCGACCCGCCCGCGTCCCCTCGAGAAGAAACAAACCGAACGGCAGCCACCAGACGACGTCGTTGAAGAGGATGAGCGTGAAGGTCCGGATCGGCCATTCACCCGAATGAACCGTCGCGACCCAGCCGACAGGCCCCAGCACCTTGCCAAGGAGCCCCAGGGCGATGAAGGGAAAGGCGCGATCGAGCCGCCGCGCCGCGTAGGCGTACCCGAGCCCGTACACGCCGACGACCATCCCCAGGCATTGCCAGATCGCCGGGTAGCGGGGCGGATCGATCGCCAACAGACCGAAAAACGATCGTGGCCACCCGATCGCCCACGCGGCGAAGGCGAGGTTGTAGACCGCGGCCAGCGCGAACAGCAGGCGGTAGACGCGGGCACGGAACGGATCCTCGAAATTCGATTCTCCCATGCCGGGGGCCCCCCTCCGATCAATCGATCAATATAAGACATCCGACCCAAGACCTCCCATCGACATCACCTACGAGGACCATCGGATGGGCACGGTTGACACGGTCCGGAGACCGATTTTCTGGACGATCGGCCTCCTCGAACCTATCTTGAGGGAGGCCGCGCCGTGTGGCCGGCAAAGGGGGACCCATGACTTTGAAGGGACTGAAGTCGCTGTCGGCCGTGGCGGCGCTGGTCGCCGTCTCTTCGCTGCCCGCGATCGCCGAGTCGGCGCAGGCGAGACGGGACGAAAAGATGGCCGAAATCCCGGTCTGTCAGAAGAGGCTCGGCTCGATCGCCGTCGTGGAGCCCGAGACCGACTGGTGGCGGGAAGCGGGCCTGGGTTCTCCGGAGGCGTTGCTCAAGGTGTTCGTCCGCCAGTCGAACTGCTTCGCCCTGGTGGATCGCGGCAAGGGGATGCAGGCCTTGCAGGCGGAGCGGTCCCTCGCGGCCAACGGCAATCTGCGCGGCGGCTCGAACCTCGGCCAGGGCCAGATCAGGGCCGCGGATTACGTTCTCGTGCCTGACCTGATCTCCTCCAACAGCAACGCCGGAGGCCACCACATCGGTGGCCTGATCGGCGGACTGACGGGTCACCACGGCGTTGGAGTGGCCCTCGGCGGCCTCAACCTCAAGAAGAAGACCGCGGACGTGGTCCTGACCGTCACCGACGTGCGGTCATCGGAGCAGGTCGCCGCGGTGGAAGGCCACGCCAAGAAGACCGACATCGGCTGGGGCGCGGGCGGCAAACTGTTCAAGACGAGCGGCTTCGGCGGCGCCGGCGCCACCGGATACTCGGACACCGAGATCGGCCAGGTCATCACGCTGGCGTACCTGCAGGCCTACACCGACATGATCGCCCAGCTGGGCGCCCTGCCGGACAACGCCTCCGACGCCAACGCGCCGCAGGCCGTGGTCATGAACAAGCCGGGCCGCATGTACGCGACGCCCGATACCAACGGGCAGGTCATCAAGCCGCTCGAAACCGGCACGATGCTCTACCCCACGGGCCAGAAGCACGACGTGCTCTGGGAGGTCACGGACGAGCTGGGCGAGAAGGGTTGGGTCTCCTCCCTGCTGTTCCAGCTCGCCAGGTAGGAAAAGGCGGGCGCGGCCTCAGTTCTTCATCGTGTGGGCGATCGCCCCGTCAATCTGCTCGATCTTGAACGGCTTGAGGACGATCTCGTTTCCCGCTTCCTTGAGGAACCGTTTGGTCTCGGCGCTCGCCCCGTCCCCGGTCGTGAAGATGATCCGCCGGGCCAGCCGCGGGTTCTTCTCCATCACCGCCTTGTAGATGTCTTTCCCGGACCCGTGCGGCATCCTCATGTCCGAGATGATCAGGTCGTGTCCGTTGGCCGCGATCTTCCTGATCCCTTCCGGCACGTCCGCGGCCGTGTCCACACTGTGCCCCCTCGATCGCAGCAGACTCACCAGGAAGGCCTGCAGGGCCGGCTCATCGTCGATCACCAGGATTCTCAATGACGGCGCGGAGGAGGACGGTCGGGGCGACGCCTCCTCGCTCGCGGCCGCGGAGTCCTGGATGATGGGCAGCTCGATGCTGAAAGTCGCCCCCTCTCCCAGACGGCTCTCGACCCGGATCGTCCCACCGTGCTCCTGGATGATCCCGTAGCAGAGCGACAGGCCCAGCCCGGTCCCCTTCCCCTCCTTCTTGGTGGTGAAGAAGGGTTCGAAGATGCGGTTTTGGATCGCTTGCGGGACACCGGGGCCGTCGTCCGAGACGCGGGCCTCGATCCGATCGCCCGTCCGGCGCGTCGTCAGTCGCAGCGTCCCGCCCCGGCCCGCCTCGAGCATGGCCTGCTCGGCGTTGTTGAAGAGGTTCAGAAGCACCTGCTCGATCTGGTGGAAGTCCAGCATCGTCTTCGGCAGATCGGGGTCCAGATCCTTCTCGACCGTGATCTGGCTCACCCTGAAGTGATAGGCCTTCACCTCGAGGGTTTTTTCGATGATCCCATTGAGTCCGAGATACCTTTTCTCGGGAGGGTGCTTGCGGGCGAAGGTGAGCAGGTTGCTGACGATCTTCGCCATCCGCTCGGCCTCCGAGTGGATGGTCTCGAGGCGTCTCTTGATCTCCGGGGGGATCTCCTTGGCCATCAGGAGCTGGCTCCACCCCATGATGGTGGAGAGGGGGTTGTTGATCTCATGCGCGACACCCGCGACGAGCTCGCCGAGGGCGGTCAGCTTCTCCGCCTGGAGGAGCTGACGCATGGCACCGTCGAGCTGCTCCCGGGTCTGATGCAACGCCGCCCCCTGGCTCCTGAGCCGCGCGGTGATGGCCGAAGCCCAGAAGGTTCCGGCGCTCGCGAGGCAGCCGACCCCCAGCGCGAGGAGGCCCCCCAGCACCCAGAAAGCCGCCTGGCCGGAGTGGAGCTGTTCCAGGACCACCTTCTCTCGCGGCTTCACGCGCATCTCCCAGGTGCTCCCGCCCAGGCTGAAGTGCTCGACGACGGGTCCGCCGGAGGAACCGGCCGCATCGAACGAGTCGGTTGCGTACATGACGGTCCCCGAGCTCAGGACCTGCTCCTGGTAGCGCTCGATCACCTCCGGAAGGACCACGGAGGCGAAGAATTCGGACGTCCGGAACGAACAGACCACTTGCCCGATCCATCGGCCTTTCCGGAAGATGGGGACGGCCAGGATGAACCCCGGGTCACCGCCGACCAGCCGCAGAGGAGGAGACAGGACCGGCTCTTTCGTCTGCATCGCGCGGAGGAGCGCCGCGTAGCCCTCCGGGTGAGTCCGCACATCGAAGCCGATGAGCGACCGGTTGGCCTCGGGAGGATAGGCCCAGCGGATATGGAAGGAGGCGTCGACGAACGGGAGGCGCAGACAGAGAGGTGTGCGCTTCAGAGTGGTCGCCGCGAAACCGTAGAACTCCTGTTCCGTGACCTCCTCGCTGTTCTCGAAGAAGGCGGCCATCTCGGTCAGGGCGAGCAGGTGCAATTCGAGAGTGTACTGAAGCCGGGTCGCGGATTGACGGGCGACGACCCGCGTCTCTCTTTGAAGCTCCTGGCGTCGAAAGGCGACCTCCCTGGCGTTCGCCCAGGCGACGGCCGCCAGGCAGGCGGAGAGCGCAGCGACACCGGCGACGGCGGCCTTCTGCCAGCGTGCCATCACACAACCTCCGAGGGCCGGGGGAATATAAGTTCCGTGGATGGCGATGACAACATTGTCCTTGGGGCCACGGTCGTTGCGGAGGAGTCGGGGTGCGCGCGATCCGGGCCCGCCATGCGGTCCCGATATGATAGAGTGTTCCGATTTTCGTCATGATGGAGAGTCACATCATCGCAACCTCGCAGAAAGAAAGTCCCGCTCCAAGTGTTCTGCTGACCAGCGTCTGCCGCCCACTGGGAGAGAAGTACGGTGACGCGCCCAGCGTCGGTTACGAGCTCCTCTTCGGCCAGGTGACTCGAGCCCAGGGACTCTTCAGCCCCCGGGCGAATCACATTCATTTTTCGCTCGAGTACGTCGCCGAAAATCTGGAGGCGCCGACGACGGTCCTCCAGTACCCCTCCCGGAAGGAGCTCATTCGCGAGCTGAAGAAGGGCTACGACTACGTCGGGGTGTCGTTCATCCTTGCGACGTTCCACCACATGAAGGAGATCGTGGCCCTCATCCGGGAGCACTCGCCGGCATCGAAGATCGTGCTGGGAGGGTACGGGACCGTCCTTGCCGACGAGGTCCTCCGGCCTCACGCCGACTTCATCTGCCGGGAGGAGGGCGTCGGCTTCATGCGGCGGCTCCTGGGGGAGCCGGAGATCCCGATGCCCTACGGGCACCCGCTGATCGTCAGCCGTCTGCACGTCTTCGGCAGGGAGGTGTCGCGAACCGGCATGGTGTTCGCCGGACTGGGATGTCCGAACGGATGCGACTTCTGCTGCACCTCCCATTTCTTCAATCGCAGGCACATTCGTCTGCTCCCCACGGGCCGGGACATCTATCGCGTGATCGAGCGGTACCTCGAGATCGAGCCGGGGATGTCCATCGTCATCCTCGATGAAGATTTTCTGCTCAACAAGAAGCGGGCCCTCGAGTTCCGGGACTGCGTCCAGTCGGGCGGGACACCGGTGTCGATCTTCGCCTTCGCGAGCGTACGCGCCATCAGCCAGTACACGGTGTCACAGATTCTCGAAATGGGGATCGATGGTCTCTGGATCGGCTACGAGGGCACCCGGTCGGGGTTCGCCAAGCAGTCGGGACGACCCGTGGACGAGGTGTTCAGAGAGTTCCGTGAGCACGGCATCGGCATCCTGGCATCGATGATCGTGGGGCTTCCCTACCAGACGCCGGAGATCATCGAGGAGGAGTTGTCGGGTCTGCTGGACCTGAAGCCGGATTTCTCACAGTTCCTGATTTACGGACCGACCCCCGGGACCCCCTTCTTCGACCGCATCATGCGCGAGGGGCTGCTGCACAGGGATTTGGTCGAGGATCCCGAGACCTACTACCGCAAGTGCAGCGGCTTCGCGGCCATGGTCGCACATCCGACCATGCGACCGGAGGAGATCGAAGCGGCCCAGGCCGGATGTTTCGAGGCGGATTTCCGCAGGCTGGGGCCCTCCATCTACCGCTCGATCGAAACCTGGCTGCTCGGTTATCTCAAGTTGAAGGATTCACCCAATCCATTCCTGCGCAAGAAGGCCCAGCGTTTCGCTGCCCACATCCGCACGACCTATCCTGCCTTTCTCGCGGGCCGGACGTTCGGACCGACCTCCGAGGCCCGACAGCGGATCGCCGATCTCGAGGCGCGGATCCACCGGACCCTGGGACGACCCACGTGGAGCGAGCGTCTTCAGTCGGTCGCGGCCACCGGACTTGCGGCCTGGACGGGACTCGCCCTCAGGCTCGGCCTCTTCCAGCACCCGAGCCTGATCCGTCACACCTTCCGGATGCCCGAGGAGTCACGCCCGGCGCGCGCCTGGCACCGCCTGACGAGAGAGACTCCCGCCACGCACGCGGTGGAGGTGGAGCTGCGCCCGGAGTCGACGGTCTGGGTCCAGGTGAAGGGAAGGCTGGCGCTCGCCGGAGCGGAGAAGCTCGTGGCGGAGCTGCGTGAAGCGTTGAGACGAACCGAGGACAGGCTGATCCTGGACCTCCGCCGCCTGTTCCAGGCCGAGCCGCGAGCGGCGGAGAGGATTGCCGAGGGACTCAAGGCCTACCGCGACCGCATCCGGGTCGTAATGCCCCTGACGGGCGAGTTCGCCGCTCTGACCGCTCTCTTCGCGCTCTACAAGTAGGAGAGAGCCCCGGATCCCCACTGCTCGACGGTGAGGACAATCATCCCCGTCGGGTCCCGTTTCCTGCGGCAGGTCGCCGAAAGTGGAGAGGGTCTCTGAGGTTTTGTAACTCCCGGTAATAATAGAGCGCGGTCGGCTGCCTTCCTTTGAACCTCAACCTCTTCAGGAAGGCGATCTCCTCCCTGGCAGCATCACCGCTCAGAGCGGGGTCGCGCAGAAACTCTTTGAGCCCCGGCTCGTCCTCGAGCGCCTGCTCAGGCTCCCTCTCGACGAACTCGAACTTCTTCCGGTGTCCCGGGGCCAGTCGCCGGTTCAATACGATGTCCATCCCAAAGCTCGCGAGGTCGATATCCCAGGATTGGATCAGCGGATCCATGAACGGCATGCAGTTTTCAGCCGACACGTTGAGGACATCCCTGTCCAGGAACTCGAGGAGCATGACGCGCATCTGCTTATCGCTGCGGCCGCTGCATCGAGCCACCCGGTTGAGCCAGGTCTCACTCCCCGATTCCTTCTTGGCCACTCGCTTGACCACGTCCAGGAGTTTCTGGGTGACCAGGCGTTCGAGTGCGCCGAAGGGCTCTTTCTCAACGATCGCGCGGATCTGCTTTTCGCGGGCAGGCGCGCACTTGCGGAGAATCAACTCCCGAACTTCTTCGTACAAGGGCGCCGGGGGATCCCCCAGGTCTCTCTTCAGCTCGTCACGGCGCTGAAGGTCGGCCAGCTTCGCGAGCTTGCCGTCCGGCAGTTTCAAGAATTTCGCCATCCTGTCGTAAATATCCGTCCGGTCGGGCGCAGGGGGCAATTTCTTCCGGGTCAGCAGCTGTGAGATGTAGGACTCCGTGACGTCCGCGGCGGCCGCCAGGTCCTTCTGCTCGAGCCCCAGCTCCGAGAGCCGCTGTTGGATCACCAGACAGACGTCCACGGGGTGCCTCCGCCTCGGTCGATGTCGGCGCGCTCTTAACCGTCGCAGGTAAAGTCGTGAAGATGGTCTCAGATATGGCTTGACTCGTCAAGTCAATTCGCCTATCTTGGTTAATCGATTGAGAGACCATTCAGATCATCTCAACCCTGCGCGGTCGGGACCACCATCGCCGCTACCTCAAGGGCCCAAGGCCGGCAGGTCCTGTCGTTCTGAGCGGGGAATGTTCACTTGCTTGAGCTCCTGATCCATCAGCCGATCTTCATCGGGTTCAAAGTGGACAGCGGTCTCCGCCAGCACCTCGAATCCTTGAGCGATGCGGACAAGAAGTACATCTCCAGCGAAGACTCGACCTTTCTGCGCCTCTGCCGGGTCGGCGAGGACATCTACGTGGGCAAGGTCATCCACGAAAGCCTGACGACCGACCATGTGGACGACATCTGTCGCAACATCCTGAGCATCCTGCGGAAGCTCGGGCATGCGGTGCGGCTGCCTACGAATTTGAAGATCCTCGCCTGCGGCGTCCCCGAAACCGATCATCTCGCCTCGGCGATTGAGATCTCCCCGCCGCGGTCGGCTCGGATCGCATCCGATCCTCGTCCAGTCCTCCGCTAGACACGCAGCCAATTCGGACGGAAAAAT
>DASTNM010000060.1:0-2574 GCA_035762745.1 Candidatus Polarisedimenticolia bacterium | reverse complement strand
CGGATCGCGAGGACACCGGGCTGCAGGCGGTCTTCAAGTCGATCTTCCCGATCTCCGACTTCCGCCAGACCTGTTCTCTGGAATTCGTGGAGTTCACCATCGGGAACTGGGAATGCAAGTGCGGCAAGCTCGAGGGGCTCGAGCACCTGCGCATCACCTGCGTCAAGTGCGGCAAGAAGACGATCTCGCAGAACCCCAAGTCGCCGCGGCACACCTGCCCCGACTGCGGCTGGTCCAATGAGAACCGCGTCGACCACTGCGAGATGTGCGGCGACCCGGTGACGCTGAAGTTCAAATACGACGTCGCCGAGTGCCAGGAGCGGGGCATGCACTTCACGGTGCCGCTCAAGGTCAAGATCCGCCTGGTGGTGTACGAGAAGGACTCCGAATCGGGCAACAAGGAGATCCGGGACATCAAGGAGCAGGAAGTCTATTTCGGCGAGATCCCTCTCCTGACCGAGAACGGCACCTTCATCATCAACGGCACCGAGCGAGTCATCGTGTCACAGCTGCACCGCTCGCCAGGCGTCTTCTTCCAGAGCGATGATCACAAGAAGGTCTGGATGGCGAAGGTGATCCCGTATCGCGGCTCGTGGCTCGAGTTCGAGTACGACGACAAGGACCTGCTCTACGTCCGCATCGACCGCAAGCGGAAGTTCCTGGGCTCGGTGGTCCTGCGGGCCCTGGGGATGAAGACCGACGAGGAGGTCCTGCGCCGCTTCTATCGCGCCGAGACCATCGTGGTCGAGGACAAGAAGCTCTCCTGGCGGGTCTCACCCGGCCTGGCCGGGCGCAAGGTGCGCGCCGACGTCACCGACAAGAAGGGCAAGGAAGTGATCGTCGGCCGCGGCAAGAAGATCACGGCGGCGACCCTGGCGCTCCTCGACAAGGCCGGCGTGGAGCGCGTGGCGGTCGATCCGGAGGAGCTGGAGGGCGGCTACGCCATCCACGACATCGTCGACACCCAGAGCGGAGAGATCCTGCTCGAGGCCAACGAGCGGCTGACCGGGAAGGTGCTCGACGAGGTGATCGCCCGCGGGATCACCTCCTTCGATCTGTTCTTCCCGCTCGAGTCGGAGATCGGACCGGTCCTCAGCGAGACGGTCCGCAAGGACGCCGTGAAGACGCCCGAGGAGGCGTTGGTCGAGGTCTACCGCCGGCTGCGTCCGGGGGATCCCCCGACTCTGGAGGGCTCGCGCTCGCTGTTCAACGGCATGTTCTTCGACGCCAACCGCTACGACCTGTCGCGCGTCGGCCGGCTGAAGATGAACACCAAGCTCGGCACCAGCCTGCCGCTCGATCAGCGGGTCCTGACCGCCGACGACTTCGTGCTGGTCCTGAAGTACCTGCTCGGCCTGCGCCGGAACCCCTCCGGAGTCGACGACATCGATCACCTGGGGAATCGTCGCGTGCGCGCCGTGGGCGAGCTGCTGGAGAACCAGTTCCGCATCGGGCTGGTGCGCATGGAGCGGGCCATCAAGGAAAAGATGTCGGTCTACCAGGAGATGACCACCGCCATGCCGCACGACCTGATCAACGCCAAGCCGGTCATGGCGGCGATCCAGGAGTTCTTCGGCTCCTCGCAGCTGTCGCAGTTCATGGACCAGACCAATCCGCTGTCGGAGATCACGCACAAGCGCCGCCTCTCGGCCCTCGGGCCGGGCGGGTTGTCGCGCGAGCGCGCCGGCTTCGAGGTTCGCGACGTCCACCCGACCCACTACGGGCGGATCTGTCCGATCGAGACGCCCGAGGGTCCGAACATCGGGCTCATCTCGTCGCTCTCGTGCTACGCCCGCATCAACGAATACGGCTTCATCGAGTCGCCCTACCGCAAGGTCGAGACCGGTCACGTGCTGGACTATGACCGCATCACGGCCAAGGGGGACTCCGGGTACGAGCTGGGCCAGGTCGTCGAGAATTCCGAGCTCGAGAAGTCGCTCAAGAAGCTGCGCGGCAACAAGAAGGTCCGCCTGCCGGACCACGAGCCGCACCCCTTCTACCTGACCGCCTGGGAGGAGGACAAGGCGATCATCGCCCAGGCCAACGTCAAGGTGAACGAGGACGGCCGCATCGCCGACGATCGGGTCACGGCGCGCGTCGCGGGCGAGTTCAAGTTCGTGCCGCGCGACGAGGTGCAGTTCATCGACGTGTCGCCGAAGCAGCTCGTCTCGGTGGCCGCCTCCCTCATCCCGTTTCTGGAGAACGACGACGCCAACCGGGCGTTGATGGGCTCGAACATGCAGCGCCAGGCGGTGCCGCTGCTCGAGCCGGAGGCGCCCATCGTGGGCACCGGCATGGAGGCCAAGGCCGCGCTCGACTCAGGCCAGGTTCAGACCGCGCGCGTATCGGGCGTGGTCACGAGCGTGACCGCCGAGCGCATCCAGGTCGAGACCGATGGGGGCGACCTGGTGACCTACCCGCTCCAGAAGTTCGTCCGCTCCAACCAGGGGACCTGCATCAACCCGCGGCCCATCGTGGACGTCGGCGCGCGCGTCGACGTCGGCGAGCCGATCGCCGACTCCTCCTCGACCGATCGCGGCGAGCTCGCCCTGGGGCGCAACGTCCTCGTCGCGT
>DASTNM010000059.1:0-3024 GCA_035762745.1 Candidatus Polarisedimenticolia bacterium | reverse complement strand
CGGCGATCGCCCGCAGCGACCCGTTCGGGTTCGACTCCGCGTTCACCTGGCCCGCGCCGTCACAGTAGCGGAAGACCACCTGGCGCTTCTCCTCCAGTCCCCGCAGCGCCTCCTCCGGCGCGTAGTAGCAGCCCTCCCCATGGCCGATCGGGATCTTGAGGACGGTGCCCTGCTTGACCCGCGCGGTGAAAGGAGTGTCCTGGCGCTCGACACGCAGATAGACATCGCGACAGATGTACTGCAGGGAGGCGTTGCGCACCAGGGCGCCCGGCAGAAGCCCCGCCTCGGCCAGCACCTGGAAGCCGTTGCAGATCCCGAACACCAGCCCGCCGCGCTCCGCGAACGCCTCGATCGCCTTCATGATCGGCGAGAAGCGCGCCAGGGCGCCGCAGCGCAGGTAGTCCCCGTGCGCGAAGCCGCCCGGCAGGACGACACAATCGATGCCGACGAAGGAATGGTCCTTGTGCCAGAGGAACGCGGCCTCCTGCCCGAGCAGGTGCTTGGCCACGTGGTAGACGTCGTGGTCGCAGTTGGAGCCTGGGAAGACGACGATGCCGAACTTCACCGCGTCCCCTCACTCCTCCTGGAACTCGAAGCGGAAATCCTCGATCACCGTGTTCGCCAGCAGCTTCTCGCACATGGCCCGCAGCCGCTGCTCGGCCTCCTGGCGCGGCAGCCCCCCCAGGGTGACCTCCATGTACTTGCCGACGCGGACGTCGGTGACCTCGCGGTACCCGAGCTGGTGCAGGGAGGTGCAGACCGCCTTCCCCTGGGGATCGAGGACCCCCCGCTTGAGCGTCACGTAGACCCGCGCCTTCAAGAAGCCGCCCCCCGTCCCGAAAACACCCCAAGAGTAACACAGGAGCCGGCGTCACGCCACGCGCGCGCGGCCCCGCGGACCGCGCCCGGCGCTCAGACGCGCCCGAAGGCGCGGCGGAACAACGTGTCGACGTGCCGCAGATGATGCGCGAGGTCAAAGCAGCGGTCGATCTCCCCGGGGCCGAGGTGGCGCGTCACGTCGGGGTCCCTTTGCAGGAGCGTCTTGAAGTCGCCCTGCCCCGCCTGCGCCCCGAGCGCCGCCTTCTGGACCGAGGCGTAGGCGGCTTCGCGCGACACCCCCTTCTGCGCCAGCGCCAGGAGGACGGTGCCGGAGAAGACGAGGCCGCCGGTCGCTTCGAGGTTGCGGCGCATCGCCTCCTTGTGGACCACCATCCCCGAGACGATGCGGGTGAAGCGGTCGAGCATGTAGTCGAGCAGGATCGTCGCGTCGGGGAGGATGACCCTTTCGGCGGAGGAGTGCGAGATGTCCCGCTCGTGCCACAGGACGACGTTCTCGAGCGCCGCCCCCAGGTAGCCGCGCAGGAGTCGCGCCAGGCCGCTCATCTGCTCGCAGCCGACCGGGTTCTTCTTGTGCGGCATCGCCGAGGAGCCCTTCTGCCCGCGGCCGAACGGCTCCTCGACCTCCCCGACCTCGGTGCGCTGCAGGTGGCGGATCTCCGTGGCGAACCGTTCGATCGAGGTGCCGGCCAGGGCGATCGCCCCGATGAACTCGGCGTGCCGGTCGCGCTGGATCACCTGCGAGGCGACGGGCACCGGCGCGAGGCCGAGCACCTTGAGCGCCGCCGCCTCGATCTCCGGATCGAGGTGCGCGAAGGTGCCGACCGCCCCGGAGAGCTTGCCGACCGCCACGCGCTGGCGCGCCGCCCGCAGCCGCTCGATGTCGCGCCCGATCCCGGCGTGCCAGAGGGCGAGCTTGAGCCCGAAGGTGGTCGGCTCGGCGTGCATGCCGTGCGTCCGGCCGACCGTCACCGTTCCCCGGTGCTCGAAGGCGCGCCTCTCGACGGCGGCCGCCAGCCCCTCGAGACCGCGCAGGAGGAGGTCGGCCGCCTCGACCATCTGCAGCGCCTGGGCGGTGTCGACGACGTCGTTGCTCGTCAGCCCGAGATGGATGTAGCGCGCCTCGGGACCGACGTGCTCCGCGACGTTGGTCAGAAAGGCGATGACGTCGTGCTGCACGGTCGCCTCGATCTCGCGCACGCGCGCCACGTCGAAGCGGGCCTTCGCCCGGATGGCGGCCGCCGCGGCCTTCGGGACGAGGCCCGCCGTGGCCAGGGCATCGCACACCGCCAGCTCCACGTCGAGCCAGCGCTGCAGGCGACGCTCCTCCTCCCAGACCCGGCTCATCTCCGCCCGGGCGTAGCGTGGGATCATCGGATCATCCGGAGCAGGACGTGACTCGGCATCGGATCAGACCTCGAACCAGGGGGATGAGGCCCACTGCTCGGCGGCATGCAGGGCCGGCGCGCGCCGTCCGGCGCGCTCGAACGACTGCCGCGCCGCCGAGAGCGCCAGGTCGGGGCGGTTGTTGGTGCGGCTGAGGTGCGCCAGGATCAACCGCCGGGTCCGGTCGCCCGCCACCTCGCAGGCCAGGTCGGCCGCCGTCTCGTTGTCGAGGTGGCCGTGCCGTCCCAGGACGCGTTGCTTGATCACTTCCGGGTACGGCCCGGCGCGCAGCATGGCGACGTCGTGGTTCGACTCGAGGACGAGAAGATCGCAATCGCTCAGGCCACGCCGCACCGCCTCCGGCGAGTGACCCAGGTCGGTGGCGTAGCCGATACGCCCCTCCTCGCAGTCGAAAACGAAACCGACCGTCTCGGCGGCATCGTGCGGCACCTCGAACGCCTCGATCCTCAACCCGCCGATCGCGAACGGCACTCCCGCCTCGACAGGCAGGTGCGTCGTCCCTGCCCGCCGATCGAGGTTCGCGGCGCGGGCGGTCCCCGCCGTGCAGTAGACCGGGATCTTGTGGGTCCTGGCGAAAAGAGCGGCGCCGCGGACATGGTCGGCATGCTCGTGCGTGATCACCAGGGCATCCAGGCGGTGCGGCTCGACGCCCACGGCCGCAAGGCGCGCCCCGAGCTCGCGGCAGGAGAAGCCGGCGTCGAGAAGCAGGCGCGCCCCGCCCCCCTCGATGCAGGTTGCGTTTCCCGCGCTGCCGCTTCCCAGGACCGCCAGCCGGATGCC
>DASTNM010000058.1:0-12492 GCA_035762745.1 Candidatus Polarisedimenticolia bacterium | reverse complement strand
GCGCCCTTCAGCGGGGCAGGCGCGGGAGCGCGAGGCGAGCCGGCACGTGAGCCAGGGCAACGCGGGAATCGTCTCCGAGTCGCCGGCTCATCCGGGCCGGCGGAGCCGTGCCGCGAGAGGCGGTGGCTCGCCACCCCAGTCGGCGCGGAGACCTCAGGCGGTGCGGAGACTTGACGAGGGCTCGATCGCCCGTGTACGATGGCGCCCCTTCATAGACGATCCATCCCGAAGCATTCATAAGGCACGACCGAAGCACGAAGCACGCTCGATACCTGCTGGTGACGATGGCGACCGCCGCGTGGCGCACTCTCCAGGTCGCGAACCGGAGCCGGGGCTTCGCCCTCGGAGCACTGGTTCTCCTCGCCTGGTCCTGCGCCGGAGCCGGGCCGATGACGCGGCCGGAGGAAACGGCGCGTGACGCGCGGCGCGCCGAGGTGCACTTTCCGACCGGGCGCGTCGTGGTGGCGGAGATCGCCGACACGCCGGCGCGCTGGGAGGAGGGGTACATGTTCCGGCGCGAGGTGGGGGAGAACGACGGGATGATCTTCGTCTTCCCCGAGGCCGGCGTGCACCCGTTCTGGATGAAGAACACGCTCGTGCCGCTCGACATGATCTGGATGGACGACGCGTTCACGGTGATCCATGTCGAGGCGAAGGTGCCGCCCTGCACGGCGAATCCATGTCCCACCTACGGCCCGCTGCGCCTGGCGCGCTACGTGCTCGAGGTGCGCGGCGGGACGGTCGGGCAGGGGCTCAAGATTGGCGATCGGCTGCGGATTGCATTTCCGCAATCGGCGCAATAAAACCGTCGCGCGTCAAGCATCCGGCGGCGCGCACGGAGACACGATTCACCTTGACCACCGGGGCGGTTCGCCGTAGAGGAAGACACACGACTCGGGATTCGGAGGTGACGGATGAAGTTCTTCGCACAGACGCTCTTCGCCATCGCGGTGCTGGTCTTCGGGTTCCTGCTCGGCGTCCGGTACCAGGAGCGTGTGACGAGCCTGGACGAGATACGCACTCTGGCGCACGTCCAGAAGGAGAAGATCGCCGATCTGAGGGAGGACAACCTCCGGCTGCAGACGGTGGTCCTGGTGCGCGAGTTCCTGGATGAGTCGCGCATCCGCCTGCCGCGCGGCACGGTCGACGAGATCGCGGGTTCGATCTTCAAGGCCTCGACGCGCTACAACCTGCCGCCCGAGATGATCCTGGCGGTCATCCGGATCGAGAGCGCCTTCGACATCAACGCGCAGTCGGACAAGGGAGCGGTCGGACTGATGCAGATCCTCCCTTCGACCGCCCAGGAGATCGCCCAGGAGCTGCGGATGGATTGGCGCGGCGAGGACATTCTGCGCGACCCCCGGGCCAACATCGAGATGGGGGCCTACTACCTCACGAAGCTGATCGGACAGTTCAACAACCTGTCCGTGGCGTTGGCCGCCTACAACCATGGTCCCGGTCGGATCGCCGAGCTCGCCGACGCCAAGGCCGAGCTGCCGATGGAGTACTCCGAGAAGGTCCTGAGCCACTACACGCCGTAGCCGCCCGGGCGCGCGCCGCGGCGCGGAGCGAACCGGCGCGGAGGCCGCGAAAGCGGTGAGCCGCACCGGTTCGCCTCGTTGACACCCCCCCACCCCTGTGGTAACGTTCCGCTTCCTGGAGCGCCCGCCGGTTCGCAGGCGGGCGGTTCCGGAGGCCCGGCGGCGTGGCTGAGTACGCTCCCATCCTGATTTTCCTGGTCGTCGCCGCCCTCTTCCCGGTGGCCACTCTCGTCATCGCCGCCATCCTCCGGCCGAGCCGCTACAACAAGGTGAAGGTCGAGGCCTACGAGTGCGGGGTGCCGCCGAGCGGCGAGGCGCGCGCCCGCTACCCGGTGCGCTTCTACATCCTCGCGGTGCTGTTCGTGATCTTCGACGTCGAGACCATCTTCCTGTTCCCGTGGGCGGTGCAGATGCGGTCGCTTCTGATGTTCGGGTTCGTGGAGATGCTGGTCTTCCTCGGCATCCTGGTCATCGGCTTCGCCTATGCCTGGAGAAAGGGAGCCCTGGAATGGGCCTGATCGAGGATCGCTTCCAGCCGAACATCATCACGACGACCGTCGACAGCCTGTTCAACTGGGCCCGCAAGTCGGCCCTCTGGCCGATGTCGTTCGGCCTGGCCTGCTGCGCCATCGAGATGATGGCGACCGTCGCCTCGCGCTACGACATCGACCGCTTCGGGGCCGGGGTCTTCCGCGCCACCCCGCGGCAGTCCGACGTGATGATCGTGGCGGGCACCGTGTGCGAGAAGATGGGCCCGGTCATCAAGAGGCTGTACGAGCAGATGCCGGAGCCGAAGTGGGTCATCTCGCTGGGCGCCTGCGCCACCTGCGGCGGGCCGTTCCCGACCTACAGCGTCGTTCAGGGGGTGGATCGCATCGTCCCCGTGGACGTCTACATCCCCGGATGCCCGCCGCGGCCGGAAGCCCTCCTGTACGGATTCCTCAAGCTGCAAGACAAGATCGACACGATGAGCATCGCCAGGCGGGCGACCGCCTGAGCACAGGGGTGTCGCGCACTCCGAAGGACAGACGACGCGGGCTTCAGGCTCGAGTCCGCTTGTGAAAAAAAGCGCGAGCGACGGGGACAGGGAGACGGCATGGCGGACGAGAAAGACGGAAAGCCGGAGGGGCCGACCCAGCCGGTCGCGCCGGCAGCGCCGGCGGGGCTGCCCGCCGCCACTCCGGGCCCGGCCGCGGCGCCCGCCACGCCGCCCCCCGCGGCGGCTCCCAAGCCTTCGCCGCTCAACGCGCCGGTGCCGTCGCGCGCCGTCGATCTCCTGAAAGAGCGTTTCGCCTCCGACGTGCTGGAGGTCCTGTACTGCGCCGGTGACGCGCTGGTGCGGTTGCGCAAGGAGCGCTTCGCCGAGATGGCCCGTTTCCTGCGCGATCAGGACGAGCTGCGCTTCGACTACCTGAGCAACCTGACGGCGGTGCACTGGCCGCAGAAGCCGCTGCCGTTCGAGATCGTCTACCATCTCTTCTCGATCCCGAAGCGGCACCGGCTCACCCTCAAGATGGAGCTCGCCGAAGGAGAGGAGGCGCCGACCGCCTGCCAAGTCTGGCCGACCGCGAACTGGCACGAGCGCGAGGTGTTCGATCTCTTCGGCGTCCGCTTCACCGGGCATCCCGACATGACGCGCATCTTGATGACCGACGAGTGGGTCGGCCACCCGCTGCGCAAGGACTACCCGCTGGAGGGCAAGCCCGAGGACCACGTGCAGTATCGCCAGGTGACCACGGCGGAGCACGTCTACACCTACGACAAGTCGACCATCAAGGGGTTCGGCTGGCGCAAGGAGGTCGAGAAGACGGGGGAGGGGAACGGCTGATGTTCCGCACCGAGGAGATGGACATCAACATGGGGCCGCAGCATCCCTCGACCCACGGGGTGCTTAGGCTCAGGCTGATGCTCGACGGGGAGGAGATCACGGACGTGCGCCCCGTCATCGGCTACCTCCATCGCGGTGTCGAGAAGCTGGCGGAGCACCGAACCTTCCCGATGATCGAGCCGCTCACCGACCGCCTCGATTACGTGGCGGCGATCTCGGAGAACCTCGGCTACTGCGGCGCGGTCGAGAAGCTGATGGGATTGCAGATCCCGCCAAGGGCCCAGTTCATCCGGGTGATCCTGGCGGAGCTGCAGCGCATCGCCTCGCACCTCCTGTGGCTCGGGACCCACGCCCTCGACCTTGGGGCGATGACCGTCTTCTTCTATACCTTCCGCGAGCGCGAGCTGATCCTCGACCTGTTCGAGGCCTTCTGCGGCGCGCGGCTGACCTACAACTCGATGCGCATCGGCGGTCTGCTCGAGGACGTGCCGCGCGGCTGGACCGACCGGGTGCGGCACTTCATCTCGATCTTCCCGGAGCGCGAGCACGAGTACGAGCAGCTGTTGACGGTCAACCGGATCTTCCTCGGACGGACCGTGGGAGTCGGGATCCTCGAGCCGGGGGAGGCCGTGGGGCTCGGCGTCAGCGGCCCCACGCTGCGTGCCTCGGGCGTGGATTACGACGTGCGCCGGGCGCAGCCGTACTCGTCCTACGAGCAGTTCGAGTTCGACGTGCCGCTCGGGAAGAACGGCGACACCTACGACCGGTACGTGGTGCGCATGGAGGAGATGCGCCAGTCGTGCCGTATCATCCGGCAGGCGCTGGATCGGCTGCCGGAGGGCGAGGTGCGGGCCAAGGTCCCGAAGTACATCAAGCCGCCGGCCGGCGAGGTGTACCACGTCGTCGAGAGCCCGCGCGGCGAGCAAGGGTTCCACATCGTGCAGACCGGCGGCGAGATGCCTTACCGCATGCGCTTCCGCTCCCCCTCGTTCGTCAACCTGCAGGCGCTGCCGGTGATGTGCAAGGGGCGGCTGATCGCCGACGTGGTGGCGATCATCGGCTCGATCGACATCGTGCTCGGCGACGTGGATCGCTGAGGGACGGACATGGACCCGCGGATCATCCAGCAGATCGTCGTGCCGCTCTTCCAGGTCCTCCTGGTCATCGTGGCGCTCCCCCTGGCGATCGCCTACCTGCAGCTCGTCGAGCGCAAGGTCCTGGGCTTCATGCAGGTGCGCCTGGCGCCGCGGCGCGTCGGCTGGCACGGCCTGTTGCAGCCGATCGCCGACGCCGTCAAGCTGCTGATCAAGGAAGACGTGGTCCCTGAGAAGTCGGATCGCTTCCTGTTCACGCTGGCGCCGATCGTGACCGTGGTCCCGGCCCTCGTGGCCCTGGCGGTCATCCCGCTCGCCGGCGCGCCCCTGACGATCCGGGGCATCACCATCACGCCGTGGATCACCGACCTCAACGTGGCGCTCCTGTACCTGCTGGCGATCTCGTCGCTCGGGATCTACGGCATCATCCTCGCCGGCTGGGCCTCGAACAGCAAGTACTCGCTGCTGGGGGCGCTGCGGTCCTCGGCCCAGATGATCTCCTACGAGGTGCCGCTCGGCTTCGCCGTCATCGGCGTCATGATCCTGACCGGCTCGGCGTCCATGGTCGAGATCGTCAACCGCCAGAAGGCGGCCGGGTTGTGGTATTTCCTGCCGCAGATCCTCGGCTTCTTCTGCTACTTCATCAGCGCCGTGGCCGAGACGAACCGCGTCCCGTTCGACCTGCCGGAAGCGGAGGCGGAGCTGGTGGCCGGCTTCCACACCGAATACTCCGGGATGAAGTTCGCCTTCTTCTTCCTGGCCGAGTACACCAACATGATCGTGGTGTCGTCGATCGTCACCATCCTGTTCTTCGGCGGCTGGCTGCGTCCGTTTCCGAACGTGGCGGCGCTCGGCTGGCTGGAGAACGGCTGGCTCTTCCTGGGACCGCTGGTGCTCGGCGCCTTCCTCGGCTGGCTTTTCGATCAGCGCGCCGGGAAGGACCTGCGCTTCATGTTCGCCGGCGGGCTTTTGGGCGCCGCGGCCGGCTTCGGCTTCGCCTGGACCGACGCCGGCGGCCTGGCGACCCTCGATGTGCCGGTGCTCTCGGGCGCCTTCTGGTTCGGGCTGAAGCTGTCCTTCTTCCTCTTCATGTACATCTGGTTCCGCGGCACCTACCCGCGGTATCGCTATGACCAGCTCATGAGGCTGGGGTGGAAGTGGCTCATCCCGCTCTCGATCGTCAATGTCGTCGGCACGGCGCTGGTGGTGACGCTGCGCGGCTGATGGTGGAGGTTTTCGGATGGCGGGCACGATGACGGGCACGGCGGCGCGGCCGTCGGGTCCCCGGGAGTTCCTCAAGACGCTCCTGCTGCTGGAGCTCTGGGTCGGTCTCTGGGTGACCCTCAAGAACCAGTTCCGGCCGCATATCACCGTCGAGTACCCGAAAGAAACCGTCGACCTCTCACCCCGCTTCCGCGGCGTGCCGCGCCTGCGCTTCCACCCCGAGAACGGCGAGGAGCTGTGCATCGCCTGCCACCTGTGCGAGACGGTCTGCCCCGACAACTGCATCCACATCGTGTCGGAGAAGAAGCCGGAGGGGAAGGGGAAGCGCCTGGTGTCGTTCGAGATCAACTACGAGCGCTGCTGCTTCTGCGGCCTGTGCGTCGACCCCTGTCCGACCAAGCCCCTGACCGCCATCTACATGTCGCACGACTACGAGATGGCCGACTTCAAGCGGGAGGGGTTCGTGGCCCCGCTCAAGACCCTGCTCGGCGGGGTCGACTCCAAGGAATACAAGAGCTGAGACATGACCGCAGCCGCCCTGATCTTCTACGTGCTGGCCTCGATCGCCCTGATCTCCGCCGGGCTCGTGATCTGGAGCCGCAACTCCGTGCACTCGGCGATCTACCTGGTGCTGACCTTCCTGTGCGTCGCGGCGATCTACGTCCTCCTGCAGGCCGAGTTCGTGGCCGCGGTCCAGGTGCTGGTCTACGCCGGCGGGATCATGGTCCTCTTCCTGTTCGTGATCATGCTGGTCAGCCTCACCGACACCCTCGGCCCGCGCGTCCGCCTGCACGCCACGCTGTCGAGCGTCATCGGCGCCTCGGTCGTCGGGCTGATCCTTTCGGTCTATGCCCGGGGTGACGTCCGGCCCGCCGGGGTCGGGGAGTCGGTCCTCAGGCAGGGGGGCAATCTGCAGAACGTCGGCCTGAGTCTCTATCGCGACTACCTGCTGCCGTTCGAGATCGCCTCCATCCTGCTGCTCGTCGCGATGATCGGGGCGATCGTCCTGGCGCGGCAGAAGTCCTGAGAAGGGGAGATCGATGCCGGTCCCGATGGGTCACGTCCTGGTGTTCAGCCTGCTGCTGTTCTCCGTCGGTCTGCTGGGCGTGCTGACGCGCCGCAACGCCATCATCATCCTGATGTCGATCGAGCTGATGATGAACGCGGCGAACGTCAATTTCATCGCCTTCAGCCGGCAGCAGAACAACATGGTCGGACAGGTCTTCGGCGTTTTCACCATCGCGGTGGCGGCCGGCGAGGTGGCGATCGGGCTGGCGGTGGTCCTGGCCCTGTTCCGCAACCGTGACACCGTCCAGGTGGACGAAGTCCACATCATGAAGGGCTGAGGAGATGACGCTGCTCTGGATCATCCCGCTCCTGCCGCTCGCCGGCTTCATGGTGAACGGCCTCTTCGGCGCGCGTCTGCTGCCGCCGAAGGCGGTGGCGTTCATCGGCTGCGGCGTCGTCCTCCTGGCGTTCCTCCTGGCCCTCGGGGCGGTCTCCGGCCTGGGTACTCCCGCGCGCCTGGAGGCGGCGGCCGCGGCGGGCCTGGCGGTCGACGCGGAGCACCACCGCGTCACGCAGACGCTCTTCACCTGGATGCCGTTGAGCCGCGCCGCGGACGGCAGCGGGCTGACGGTCGATTGGGCCTACACGCTCGATCCGCTGTCGGCGGTCATGCTCCTCGTCGTCACCGGGGTCGGCTTCCTGATCCACGTCTACTCCATCGGCTACATGGCGCACGAGCCCCGGGCGGCGTTCGCCCGCTTCTTCGCCTACCTGAACCTGTTCATGGCGATGATGTTGACGCTCGTGCTGGGAGCCTCCCTTCCCGTGGTCTTCGTCGGCTGGGAAGGGGTGGGGCTCTGCTCGTACCTTCTGATCGGCTTCTACTACGACCGGGTGTTCGACGCCACCACGGGCATGACCTGCGCCGACGCCGGTCGCAAGGCGTTCATCACCAACCGCATCGGCGACCTCGGCTTCGTCCTCGGGATGCTGCTCCTGTTCGCGCACACCGGCACCCTCGACATCCAGGGGATCCTGGCGCAGGTCGGAGGATTGGGGACGGCGACCTGCACGGCCGCGGCGCTGCTCTTGT
Organism: Candidatus Polarisedimenticolia bacterium; assembly: GCA_035762745.1. Classification (GTDB taxonomy): domain Bacteria; phylum Acidobacteriota; class Polarisedimenticolia; order Gp22-AA2; family Gp22-AA2; genus DASTNM01. Next base: position 4,704 of record DASTNM010000058.1, on the reverse strand, counting down.
TCCTGGGCGCCTGCGGCAAGTCGGCGCAGATCCCGCTCTATGTCTGGCTTCCGGACGCCATGGCCGGCCCCACCCCGGTGTCGGCCCTGATCCACGCCGCCACCATGGTGACGGCCGGCGTCTACGTCGTGTCGCGCATGGCGCCGCTCTACCTCGCCGCGCCGGCGGCGATGACGACGGTGGCGGTGGTCGGGGGACTCACGGCGCTCTTCGCCGCCAGCATCGGCCTGGCGCAGAACGACATCAAGAAGGTCCTGGCCTACTCGACGGTGTCCCAGCTCGGCTACATGATGCTGGCCGCGGGGGTGGGCGCCTTCGGGGCCGGCATCTTCCATCTGATGACGCACGCCTTCTTCAAGGCGCTCCTGTTCCTCGGGGCCGGATCGGTCATCCACGCCCTGTCGGGCGAGCAGGACATCCGGCGCATGGGGGGCCTCGACCGGCACGTCCCCTGGACGCACGTCACCTTCGCCGTCGCCTGCATGGCGATCGCCGGCATCTTCCCCCTGTCGGGCTTCTTTTCGAAGGACGAGATCCTCTGGACGGCGTTCAACAAGAGCAAACTCCTGTGGCTCCTGGGGGCGACCGGGGCGTTCCTGACGGCGTTCTACATGACGCGCCTCTACATCCTGGTCTTCCGGGGCCGCGAGCGCTTCGACGACAAGACGCGCCACCATCTGCACGAGTCCCCCCCCTCGATGACGGTGCCGCTCGTGGTCCTCGCGGTGCTGTCGTTCGTCGGCGGCTGGGTCGGCGTCCCGGGGGTGCTGGGGGGGAGCTGGCTGCCGAACGGCCTGGAGCGCTTCCTCGAGCCGGTCCTGGGGGCGCCCGCCGCCGGACACCACGGGGCGGGTCTGGAGATCGGCCTGATGGCCGCGTCGCTTCTGATCGCGCTTCTGGGCGGCTTCGCCGGCTGGGTCTTCTACGAGGTCCGACCCGAGATGCCGGCGCGCTTCGCCGAGAGCGCCCACGGCCTCTATCGCCTGGTGGCGCGCAAGTACCTGGTGGACGAGCTGTACGGAAAGATCCTGCTCGCCCCCTACTACGCCCTCTGTCGCGCCTCGGCCTGGTTCGACGCCTGGGTCGTCGACGGGCTGGTGAACGCGGCGGGATACGTCACCCTCGGGACCTCGTACACCTCGGTCGGGTTCGACACCTACGTCGTGGACGGCCTGGTGAACCTGGCCGGCTACACGGTGCGCGGCGCGTCCTGGGTGTTCAAGAGATTCCAGACGGGGATCGTGCAGTCCTACGCCACCGCGATGGTCCTCGGCATCTTCATCCTGGTGAGCGTCTACCTCTTCTGGATGGGCCACTGATCGCAGGAGACCGATGATGGAATGGTATCAGGCACACATCCTCTCGATCGTCACCTTCCTCCCGCTCGCCGGGGCCCTCGCGCTCCTGCCGTTCAGGAAGGAGAACGCGAAGCTCTTCATGCACGCGGCGACCTGGATCGCCCTGGCCGACTTCCTGCTGTCGGTGCCGCTCTTCTTCGCCTACGACGCGGCGCGGGGCGGCTTCCAGTTCCAGGAGCGCGCCTCCTGGATCCCCGCCATCGGCGCCCAGTACTACGTCGGCATCGACGGCATCTCGCTCCTGCTCCTGCTCCTGACCACGTTCCTCGGTTTCATCTCGATCCTGTCCTCCTGGACCGCGATCACCGAGCGCGTCAAGGAGTACTACGTCTTCATGCTGGCGCTGCAGACCGGCATGCTCGGGGTGTTCATCTCGCTCGACTTCTTCCTCTTCTACGTCTTCTGGGAGGCGATGCTGGTGCCGATGTACTTCCTGATCGGCATCTGGGGCGGTCCGCGCAAGCTGTATGCGGCGATCAAGTTCTTCCTGTACACCCTGCTCGGATCGGTCCTGATGCTCCTGGGGATCCTGGCGATCTACTTCTACTACCCCCGGATCGCCGGCGCCGCCCCGACCTTCGACATCACCGAGTTCATCCGGGTCCTCGGGCCCCTGCGCGACCCGGAGTGGCTGGAGATGCAGAAGTGGGTCTTCCTCGCCTTCTTCGTCGGCTTCGCGATCAAGGTGCCGATGTTCCCGTTCCACCTGGCTGCCGGACGCCCACGTCGAGGCGCCCACGGCCGGCTCGGTCATCCTGGCCGGCGTGCTGCTGAAGATGGGGACCTACGGGTTCGTCCGCTTCTCGCTGCCGCTCCTGCCGGACGGCACGCGCCATTATCTGCCGTGGATGCTCGCCCTGTCGGTGATCGGCATCGTCTACGGCGCCCTGGTGGCGATGGTCCAGAAGGACTGGAAGAAGCTGGTCGCCTACTCCTCGGTCAGCCACCTCGGCTTCTGCATGCTCGGCATCTTCGCCCTCAACCAGGCGGGGCTCAACGGCGGCATCCTGCAGATGATCAATCACGGGCTGTCGACCGGGGCGCTCTTCCTTCTCGTCGGCCTGATCTACGAGCGCCGCCACACGCGCCTGATCTCCGAGTTCGGGGGCCTCTCCCGGCAGATGCCGGTCTACGCCACGCTGTTCATGATCATCACCATGTCGTCGATCGGCCTGCCGACGCTCAACGGCTTCATCGGCGAGTTCAGCATCCTGGTCGGGGCGTTCACCATCCCGGCCGGCTACGGCTTCACGCTGCCGCTGGTCGGCTTCGTGGGCGGCCGGTTCTGGGCCGTCTGCGGCGCCCTGGGCATCGTGCTCGGCGCCGCCTACATGCTGTGGCTCTACCAGCGCACCATGTTCGGCAAGCTCGACAACCCCGAGAACGCCCGGCTCAAGGACATCGATTTCCGCGAGGTCATGACGCTCGCGCCGATCGTCGTCCTGTGCTTCTGGATCGGCATCTATCCCAAGCCGCTCTTCGACATCCTGCGCCAGCCGGTGGCCGACCTGGCCCAGCGTCTCGAGCTGCCCGCGGGGGGCGAGACCGGCGTGGCCCTGGGTGGCGCGGCGCCGGCCGCCGACCGCGCGCCCGCCGGGCCAGCCGCCGTGGCCGCGGCGAACGCGGAGAGCCCCGAGCGATGAACCCGGTGTTCGACCTCAATCAGCTGAGGCTGATCTCGCCGGAGCTGGTGCTCACGCTGAGCGCCTTCCTCATACTCGGGATCTCCACGCTGCGGGACCCGGGCAGCCGCCTCTGGGCCCCGGTCCTGTCGATTCTGGCCTGCGTGACGACGCTCGGAGCGCTGCTCGCCTGGCCCGCGAACCTCGGCCTCGAGGCGCTGCGGGCGCCGGATGCGACCATCGGCTTCAACGGCATGTTCATCCTCGACTCCTTCAGCATCTTCTTCAAGGTCATCTTCCTGGTCTCGGCCATTCTCACCATCCTGGTGTCGAGCCGCTATCTCGATCTCGAACGGGCCAACGCCGGGGAGTACTACGCGCTCATCCTGTTCGCGGTCGTGGGCATGATGTTCATGGCTTCGTCCGGCGATTTCATCACCATCTTCGTCTCGCTCGAGACGATGGCCCTGTCGTTCTACGTCCTGGTCGGCTTCCTGAAGTCCAACCGAAAGTCGAACGAGGCGGCGCTCAAGTATTTCCTCCTGGGATCGTTCTCGACCGGCATCTTCCTCTACGGCGTCTCGCTGGTCTACGGGATGACCGGCACGACCAACCTGGGGCTCATCGGCATCTCTCGATCGGTGACCGCCCTGTTGCCCGCCCAGGCGCCGATCTTCCTGCTCGGCGTGATCCTGGTGACGGTCGCGCTGGGGTTCAAGATCGCCTCGGTGCCGTTCCACATGTGGGTGCCGGACGTCTACGAAGGGGCCCCGACCCCGGTGACCGCCTTCCTGTCGACCGCCTCCAAGGCGGCCGCCTTCGTCGTCCTGGCGCGGATCTTCAGCATGGCCTTCCTGAAGCTGGGAGACCTCTGGGCGCTGCTGCTGGCGATCCTCGCGGTGGCCAGCATGACCTGGGGGAACGTCGCCGCCATCCTGCAGGACAACGTCAAGCGGATGCTGGCCTACTCGTCGATCGCGCACGCCGGCTACGTGCTCCTGGGGCTCATCGCCGTCGGCCTCAAGGGGAGCGTCGAGACGCGCGAGTACGGCCTGCGGGCGGTGATCCTCTATCTCTTCATCTACACCTTCGTGAACCTCGGCGCCTTCGCGCTCGTCATCATGCTGCGGCGCGAGCAGGTGGTCGGGGACCGCGTCGTCGACTTCTCCGGCCTGGCGCAGCGCGCGCCGTGGGCCGCCTTCGCCATGCTCGTGCTGATGCTGTCGCTGGCGGGGATCCCGGCGACCGCCGGGTTCATCGGCAAGTGGTACCTGTTCGGCGCGGCGATCAAGGCGCACTATGCCTGGCTGGCGGTCGTGGCGGTGGTCAACAGCGCCATCTCGCTCTTCTACTACGTACGCGTCGTCGTGATGATGTACGTCAGCGAGCCGGTGGACGACGTGCGGCTCGTCCCGTCGCCCGGGCAGCGGGTGGCGATCGCCTCGTGCGTCGCCTTCACGCTCCTCTTCGGCCTCTTCCCGCAGCCGATCCTGCGCCTGGCGGAGAAGTCGATCCTGGCCCTGGCGCCCTGGGCGTCGTGAGCGGCCCGCCGCTGACCGAGGCGATGAAGTACGCCCAGGTCGGCACGATGCTGGTGGCGCCGATGGGTGTGCTGGGATGGATCGGGTACCGGCTCGATCGGTGGCTCGGGACGGCGCCGTGGCTCCTCCTGGCGGGGCTGATCCTGGGGATGGCGGGAGGGTTCGTGAACTTCCTGCGCCTGG
>DASTNM010000057.1:0-2470 GCA_035762745.1 Candidatus Polarisedimenticolia bacterium | reverse complement strand
TTCGAGACGATCCTGAGAGAGAAGGTCGAGTTGGAGCGCGGCGACCATGACGTGCTGTTCGTCACCGCCTACACGAACTCGGCCCGGGAGGCTTACCGGCGCGCGCGCGAGGCGCGGGCCGCCTATGCGGCGGCGGGGAAGCGTCTGACGGTCGTGTTTGGCGGGCCCCACGCCTCGGCGGAGCCGGACGAGGGAACGCGACGGGGGCATCTCGACGCGACGGTGGTGGGAGAGGGGGAGTGGTCGGCGGCTGCGGTGCTCGGAGACATCAGGGAAGGGCGACCCGTGCAGCCGATTTACAGGGCTCCGTTCGCCCGCATCCGGGACCGGCGAACGCTGGCCCTCGACATGAAGATCTGGGACGGGTTGACGCGCAGACCCCAGCAGATCGTCTCCTCAACGACCTTCGCGCGCGGCTGCAAGCTCGACTGCCACTTCTGCGCCGTTTTTCTCTCCAACGGCCCCACCGTCCGCAATCGGGACGTGACCGACGTCGTCGAGGAAATCGTGAGCCAGGGACCGGCCTGCACGAGGGAGACCATCGACCGGATCGGGCCGGGGTTCTACAACACCCTGCTCAAGGCCCTCGTCAAGATGCCGATCGTCGGTCCCCGCTATGGCGACCGCCTGATCGCCAGGATGGGCCCCGGCTTCAGCGAACAGTTCTTCTTCTGGGACGACAATCTCTACAACGCGGAGGGCTCCTTCGCGGCGCTGTGCAAAGCCATAGGCCCCCTCGGCCGCCCATGGGCGGCGGAGCTGACGATCGACCTCGCCAGCAAGCCGGATCTCTTGAAGACGGCGTACGACAGCGGCTGTCGCGATCTCTTCCTGGGGATCGAATCGGTCAGCCAGACGGCGATCGACGGTCTCGACAAGTGGTCGAACGACACGAAGTCGATGAAGGAGATGGTGAAACGCGTGCACGACGCCGGGATCAACGTCATGGGGGCGTTCGTCTTCGGTCTCGATGGGGACGACTCGACGAGCTTCGATCAGACGCTGGCGTTCATCTACGAGACCGGGATCGACTTCGTGGTCGCCAACCTCATCCAGCCCTATCCCGGCACCGGCACCTTCAAGGACGCGGTCGCCGGCAACGATCTTCTCCCCTGGGCCTACTGCCCCGCGGATTCGGACGTCGCCATGGATTACAACTGGCCCCTGTTCGACGGGGCGCACGTCCTGGTTCGGCCCCGGGGGATGACCGTCGATCAGCTGCAGGAGGGGTACTACTACTTCCTGCGGGAAGCCTACTCGCTCACCGGCATCTGGCGGCGCTATCGGGGGGCGGCGTACGATCTCCCCGCGGCCGCGGCGCACGTCGGCAGGAATTATCTCCTCAGCCGCTACGGCATGATCAAGACGGCGCACGCCATTCGCAGGAAGGGCGCGCGGCCGGTTGGTCAGGACGCGGTCGTGGAGAGTGAGACGGCGGGGCTCGGGGTTGCGCCGAGCGCTGTGGAGCCCGGCTAGGCCGGTCGGAAGGGACTAGATCTCATCCTCGGGCGGCGGCTGAGGGCCCGGAAGGATGCCCGCGATATCGGGATCTTCCTCGGCGATCGCTGAACCGCCCCCCTCCTCGCGCTCCTTCTTCCTCTGCAGTCGGCGGGCCTGCTTGTCCTGCTGCCGCTGCTGCCTGGCGATTTCCTTCTGTCGTTTCTTGAACGTCGAGCGGGACTTTGTCGGCATGACCGAATCCCCAAGTGACTGCCGGGTGGCCGCGGCACGGCCACACGCCCTCTAGAGGCTGCGCTTCCTCGCGCGCAGACCGCGGCGGCTCCCTCCATCCTTTCGAAAGCGCGGGCCCGAGGGCGGCTCGGATGGCGAAAAGCCGCGCGAGGCTCCCGGACGGGACGGCGGTCCACCCTCGGAACGCTCGCGGGCCTCGCGGACGCTGATCATCCTGCCCTGCAGCTCGGTGCCGTTGATCTCGGCGATGGCGCGCCGCGCCTCCTCGTCGGAGCTCATCTCGACGAAACCGAACCCGCGGGAGCGTCCGGTCATCCGATCCTTGATCACCGAGGCCGCCTCACAGGTGCCGATGCGCGCGAACGGTTCGCGCAAATCGGCGTCCGAGGTGTCAAAAGAGAGGTTGCTCACGAACAGCTTTCGACCCATCACTCTTTCTTTCTGATGGAGTCGGCGGCCCCGGAGGAAGGGAGCCACCCCGGGGTCCGCCGCTTCCGATGATTGTGTTAGACCGGGCGGACGTTCTCCGCCGCCGGCCCCTTCTGACCCTGCACGGTGTCGAACTCGACGCTCTGCCCTTCACTCAGGCTCTTGAATCCCTGCATGCTGATCGCCGAGTGATGGACGAAGACATCCTTGGATCCGTCGTCCGGGGTGATGAAGCCGAAACCCTTCGCGTCGTTGAACCACTTCACCTTGCCTTTAGCCACTGACTTCTCCTTTGCCACTGCCACAATAGCGACATCAGGGCACCATCGCCCTCGTTCCACGAAACCCA
>DASTNM010000056.1:0-4283 GCA_035762745.1 Candidatus Polarisedimenticolia bacterium | reverse complement strand
GGCGGCGCTGGGGGCGATCGGCGGCATGGCGCTGGTCGGCTGGTCGTTCACGAAGAGCGAGAGGGTCTTCTTCTCGACCCTGGCGTTCGGCCTGCTGGGCCGCCTGTTCCTGTACGGGGCGGTCCTGGTCTACGTGGCGTTGAGGACGACGGTCGATCCGCTCGCCACGGCGGTGGGGCTTCTGGGTTGTTACGTCCTCTTCCTGGCGCTGGAGGTGCGCTTCGCGCTTCTGGGCCTGAAGCGGACGCGTCGGGGGGACGGGGGAACATGAGCACGGTCCAGGAGACGAGCCAGGCGCTGGAGCAGGCGGCGGGGGCCGCGACCCCCGGCCTGCACGGCGCGGCGGCGGCCAACCCGGAGGGGGCGGCCGCCGGCCACTTCGATGCCGGCGAGTCGATCTTCCATCACATCAGCGACTCGCGCACGCTGGAGCTGCCGTTCGTGGGGGAGGTCCACCTGCCGGTCTTCCACCTCGGGCGCTACGATCTGCCGATCACCAGGCACGTGGTGATGATGTGGGTCGCCTGCGCCCTCATCCTCCTGGTGCTCTGGCTGGCGAACCGCAGGCGCAGCCTGGCGCCGAAGGGGATCCACAACGTCATCGAGATGGCGGTCGTCTTCGTGCGCGACGAGCTGGCGCGCAAGAACATCGGCGCGCACGGCGACCGCTTCGTGTCGTACCTGCTCAGCACCTTCGTCTTCATCCTGACCTGCAACCTCCTGGGGCTGATCCCGTACGGGGCGACGGCGACCGGCAACATCGGCGTCACGGCCGGCCTGGCGGGGATGGCCTTCCTGATGATCCAGGCGGCCGGCATCCGGGAGCACGGCTTCGGCGGGCATTTCAAGAACCTGGTGCCGCACGGCATGCCGATCTGGCTCCTGCCGATCATGATCCCGGTCGAGTTCCTGGGGATGTTCACCAAGCCGTTCGCGCTGTGCGTGCGGCTGTTCGCCAACATGACGGCGGGTCACGTCGTGATCCTGTCGCTCATCAGCCTGGTTTTCATCTTGCAGAAGGCCTGGGTCGGCGTCGTGCTGTCGGTTCCGTTCTCGCTGTTCATCAACGGCATCGAGCTCCTGGTCGCCTTCCTGCAGGCCTACATCTTCACCATGCTGACGTCGCTGTTCATCGGCATGTCGGTGCACCCGCAGCACTGAAGGGTGCGAGCGGTCTCAACAATCCGCCGGGGGCCCTGGCCCGCGGCGCAACGAAAGCGAGGAGGGACGGGGCATGGAGATGGGGAATTCGCTGGCGCATTTCGCGGCGGGGATCGGAGCGGGGCTCGCCGTCATGGGCGGTGCGGCCGGGATCGGGAGGCTGGCGGCGGCCGCGATGGACGGCAGCGCCCGGCAACCCCAGGTGGCGGGCGACATCCGCACCACGATGATCATCGCCGCGGCGCTGATCGAGGGCGTGACGCTGTTCGCGGAGGTGGTCTGCATCCTCCTCGCGGTGAAAGCGTAGCCGGAAGGAGACCATGGGCGCCCGCCTGATCACACCCGATTTCGGCACGATCTTCTGGACCGTCGTCACCTTCGTCATCCTGGCGTTCCTGCTCGGGAAGTTCGCCTGGAAGCCGCTCCTGCAGCTCCTGGAAGAGCGGGAACGGACCATCCGCGAAGCGCTGGAAGGGGCCCGGGCGGCCCGGGCGGAGACCGAGGAGACTCTCCGCAAGGGCCAGGAGGTCCTGGCTGGCGCGCGCCGCGACACCGCGGCGATCATCGAGCAGGGGAAGCGCGAGGCCGAGTCGCTGCGCGGCGAGATCCTGGCCCAGGCCCGCAAGGAGGCCCAGGAGCTCGTCGAGCAGGGGAAGGCGCAGGTCCGCTACGAGCAGAAGCAGGTGATGGAGCAGCTGCGCGGGCAGGTGGCCGATCTCGCGATCCAGGCGGCCGAGCGGCTCATCTCCCGCTCGCTCGACGACAAGACGCAGCGCGAGCTCGTCGACGAGTACGTCAAGAGCCTCCCGGCGATGCGCCGTGAGGAGACCCGCTCCTAGGAGACTCTCCGCGCCGCCCGCGGCCGGAGCGCCGGCCCGGGCGCGCGGGGACCCGCGCTTCCGCGGTGTCCCATCCGACCGTGGGGTCCACGTGATCCAGGTTTCGATCAAGCAGCGTCACACGCGCGACGAGTCCTACCTCATCCGCATCGGCCGCGGGCTCGGCCCGCGCCTGACGGTCGATCTGCGCAAGCGACGCCTGGGCCGCCGCTACGTGATCGTGACCGACTCGCAGGTTCACGCCCGCTACGGCGAGCCGCTCCTGATGGCCTTCCGGAGGCGCGGCCTGACCGCCGACCTGATCTCCTTCCCCGCCGGCGAGGCGAGCAAGACGCGCCGGGTGCGCGACGAGATCGAGGACGGCATCATCGAGCTCGGCGTGGGACGTGACGCGGCGCTCGTGGCGCTCGGCGGTGGCGTGGTCGGAGACATGACGGGCTTCGTCGCCGCCACCTACAACCGCGGCATCCCTTACGTGCAGATCCCGACCACGCTCATCGGCATGGTCGACTCGGCCATCGGCGGCAAGACCGGCATCAACCACAGCGCCGGCAAGAACCTGATCGGCGCCTTCCACAATCCGGCCGCGGTCTATGTCGACGTCGATTACCTCAAGACCCTGCCGCCGCGCCATTTCGCCTCCGGCCTCGCCGAGGTGGTGAAGTGCGGCGTCATCGCCCACCGCGCCATGTTCCAGCTCCTCGAGACCCAGCAGGAGCCGATCCTCGGGCGTGAGCCCGAGATCATGTCGCGCCTCATCGAAGCCTGCTGCCGCATCAAGGGGCGGGTCGTCGCGGCGGACCCGCGCGAGTCGAACCGCCGCAAGATCCTCAACTTCGGCCACACGGTCGGACACGCCCTCGAGACTCTGTCGGGCTACCGGCTGACGCACGGCGAGGCGGTGGCGATCGGCATGGTGGCCGAGGCGCACCTCGCCAGCCGGGCCGGTCTCCTGGCGTCGTCCGCGGCGGTGCGCCTCGAGGCCCTCCTCGAGCGGCTCGGCCTGCCGACCGCCGTTCCCCTGGCCTTCGAGCCGGCGGCGATCCTCGAGGTGGCGCGGCGCGACAAGAAGACCCGCCTCGGCAAGATCGCCTACGCCCTGCCGGTCCGCATCGGCGCCATGGCGAACATCGCCGGCGACTACGCCATCCCGGTCGACGACGGACTCGCCGCCGAGGTGCTCCAGGAGCTGCGCCTGCCCGCTCCCGGCGCGCGTCGGCGGCTGCTCCCGGTCGCGCCCCCGGCCTAGCCTCTCCCCCCTTCCATAGTGGTGCGCAGCTTGTGGTGTTCAGGGGGTCAGGCCACTGGTGGACCGAGCTCCGGTGGCGCGGGAGCGTGGCGGCGGGAGGGTCTGTGGCGGCCAGGTTTGTGGTGGTGGAGAGGTCCGGCGGGGGTGGGAACGGGCGCCTCGGCGGGTCGACCAGGCCCCCGGTGGTAGGGCTTCAATAGGCCTGGCGCAGCCGGTGGCGGGTGTTGGTCGGCAACACCGGGGTGGTCCAGTCCCGCCGATAGAGGTCGAGCCAGATCGGGGGCAGGCTCTCCCTCCCCGGGAACAACCGGCGTGACAGGGAGCGCCTCCAACTCCACGGCTCGCGGGTCAGCCCAAGGCGCATCGCGGGGGTGGCGGGGTCGGGTCGCCGCTCCGAGCGCCCCTTCACGAAGTTCCTCCAGACCACGGTCAGGAAGAGCCGCTCCATCAGGGCGTTGAGGCGTCTGCCGAAGGCGATGGTCTCACGCCGATGGTGCGCGATGGTGTGGCGGAGGAGGCCGTGCAGGGCGTCGATGGGGAACATGGCGCGGTCGCGCTCCCGCGCCTCGGCCGAGCGGGGTGACCCCTTCGGCCCACGACGCGGATTGGGGAAGCGCTGCAGACAGACCCGGCCGGCAAGGCCCGGGAGCCGGGCGGCAAACTCGTACGCGGGGTGGCCGTCTGCCAGGATCTCCAGCGGCCAGCCCTGGACCGCCAGCCTCAGAAGCTGGCGCATGATGCGGGTGCTGGAGCCCTCGTACCCACCGCGGCGCGGGCGCCTCGGCCGACCCGATCGGCGCGCCTCCTGGCCGGCGGAGCGTGGCCCGGTGCGCGCGTGCGGCGCCGGGTCGAGCCCGTAGACGAACCACGAGACATTCCCCACCGGAGTGGCCACACCGAACGGCAGGTCCTGTGTGAACTCGAAGGTCTCGAAGTGGTCGAGGACGACCGGCTCCAGAAGCCTGCCCTCGAGGTGCCGCAGCGCCCGCGCCTGCAGCAGCAGCGCATGCCGCCCCAGTCTGGCACTGAGGCGG
>DASTNM010000055.1:0-3460 GCA_035762745.1 Candidatus Polarisedimenticolia bacterium | reverse complement strand
GCCCCGTCCTGACCGGGGGCCTGGCCGCGGCGGCGGCGCTCCCGGGGCTCCGCTTTCCGTTCCTGTCGGATGACTGGGCGCAGGTCGAGGCCGCGGGGTCCGTCTGGCCTCCCTGGCACACTCCGTTCGCCGATTTCCGCCCGCTGTACATGGCCTCGCTGTGGCTCGACCGTCAGATCGCCGGGCTGTCTCCGGCTTTCTTTCACCTGACCAACGTGATGCTGATCGCCCTGGCGGCGTTCCTCGTCGTCGTGGTCGTGCGGCGCTACACGGGTGATGCCCGGATCGCCACCGGGGCGGGGCTGCTGTTCGCGCTACACCCCTATCATGTCGAGAACGCCGCCTGGATCGCCGCCCGGAGCGACCCGCTCTACGCCGTCCCGCTCCTCCTGGCGGCGCTCGCCTATGACCGCTGGCGAGACCGCCGGCGGGGATTGCCGCTCGCGGCACTCGCCCTGTTCGAATCGGCCCTGCTCGCCAAGGAGATGGCGATCGTCCTGCCGGTGGCGCTGATTCTCATCGGTGCGCTCGACCGCAAGCGGCGCCCGGATGTCGGGGAGTGGACCCGGGGTCTCGCGCCGCTGCTCCTTCTGGCGGTGCTGCACTTTGCCCTGCTGCGGCCCTGGGCCCTCGGGGGCCCCGGTCGCACGCTTCTTGGCGGTTTTGGCAGCGCCTGGATAGCGCATGGCCTCGGGTATGCGGCGGCCGCCATCCTGCCGGCCGACGTGGAGATTCTGACGGCTCATCCGGTGCCGTGGGGCGCCGGCGCCCTCTTCGTGCTCGGGCTCCTGCTGGTCATGGCGCGCCTGCGCTCGGGAGCGATCCCGCGACCCGCCCTCGCCGCCATGCCGCTCTTCGCCGTCCTGCTGATTCCGGCTCTCGTCGGGTTCCAGGAGCGCTACCTATTCCTTCCCTCCGCGGCGTCGGCCCTCGCGCTGGCCGCGCTGCTGCGCGCCGCGCGTGGACGCGTGGCGGCGGGTCTGTCGCTCGTTCTCGCGTCCTTCCTGATCGCCGCCTCGGTGATGCAGTGGAGCGACTGGCGGCAGGCGGCTCTGGCCAGCGACCGCCTCGTCGAGGATCTGGTGCGCGCCGGTCGGAGGCCCGGCGTGCGTGAGATCGTGGTCGCCAACATGCCGTTTCGAGTGCGCGGGGGGTCGGTGGCGGGCGACTTCCAGGCCGCATTGGCGCTGTCGGACGGGCGGCCGCTGCCCGTCAGGGCGGCTGCCTACATCTCCTACGCGAGTGCGGGGTCCGACGCCCTCGACGGGACGCCGGGAACAGCCCTCCGTTCCCCACCGCCTTTCGCGGAGGTCTGGGTGCGGGTCCCTCACGCCCCCTTCTCGCACTACGTGGGGCCGCTGCCGCCGGGCGGGGGGCCCGGCCAGGAGGCGACCCAGGTGCTCGAAAGCGCCACCGGCACCCTCGTCTTCGACGGCCGGGGAGGCGTCCGGATCCGCATCCCTCCCTCGGGCGACGGGGGCCGCGCGGCCTATGCCTGGGTGGGTGGACGGCTGCGGCCGCTGTTCTGACCCAGGAGCCTGTCCGGACCCCGGGGCGAGACGGCGGGGAATCGAGCCGGGGAGTGACGATGGCGCTCGGGCCTCCCGGTCTGGTAGCATCACCCGCCCCGGCCGGGCAGGGAGGAAGCGCGATGCGTGGAAACGACAGAAGAGGATCCGGCTTGCTGACGGTTCTGGCCCTCTGGCTCGGGACCGCCGTCCTGGCGTGCGCTCCTGCGACGATTGCCGGGACGGCCCTGGCGTCTGCCGCGTCCCCCGAGGGCTCCTCAGAGGGTCGCCTCCTGGTTCTGAACAAGCACGACAACACGCTGCAGGTGTTCGACCTGCCCTCGAACCGGCTCCTGGCGACCATTGCGGTCGGCGAGGAGCCCCACGAGGTGGTGGTGACGCCGGATGGCCGCAAGGCCTACACCGCCAACGTGCGCGCCGACAGCCTCTCGGTCGTCGATCTGCGGACCTACAGAGTGGTGCGCACCATCCGCTCGGAGAATCTCAAGAGTCCGCACGGCCTCGGGGTGACACCCGACGGCCGGCACCTTCTGGTCACCAGCGAGGGGAGCCGGCGTATTTTCCTGATCGACGCCGTGAGGGACGTCGTGCTGCGTTCGATCACCACCACCCAGAACCGGGCGCACATGCTGGTGATCCTCAAGGGAGGCCGGCGCGCCTGCGTGGCCAACGTCGGCTCGGACAGCCTCACTCTCCTGGACCTGCCGGGGCTGCGGATCGTCCGAAACGTCAAGGTGGGCACCGGGCCGGAAGGGATCGCCGCGGTGCCGAACGGGCGCTGGGTCCTGGTGGCGCTGCAGGGGACCGACCAGGTGGCGATTCTCGACGCCTCCAGCCACGATGTCCTCGCCCGCCTGCCGACCGGGCAGACTCCAATCCGGATCGCGGTCACGCCGAACTCCTTCACAGCCCTGGTCACCAACCGCGCCTCGGACGACGTCACGGTGATCGATGTTCTGGGCCGCCGGGTCAGGAGCACGATCCGGGTCGGAAAGAGGCCCGGAGGCCTGGTGACCGACGCGCGCGGGATGCGTGCGTATGTGGCCAACAACGAGTCGAACAGCGTCTCGATCGTCTCGCTGGCCGGTTTCGAAGTGACCGGAACGATCGCCACGGGGGCCTACCCGGACGGCATCGCCTTCGTGCCGGCGGGCGCGGCGGGTGAGGGGAGGACCCCGTCTCACGGCCGGCCTCCGAAGCCGGGTCGCCGATCGTGATCACGACGAACAACGGCTCCTATCCCTGGAAGGAGAGCGAGGCGGGGCGGGAAGTCGAGTCCCTGCGCCGGTCGCTGCGACCGGGGGAGACGCCTCCGGACGCCTTGCGCCTGGCCTTGGACCGGACGACACGCGAGACGATCGACGAACAGGTCCACGCCGGGATTGATCTGGTGACCGATGGCCTGGTGCGGCGTGACGATCCGCTGGCGCTGGTGGCCTCCCGGCTCGGCGGGATCGTCCCGGGGGAGATGCGCCGCGGCTTTCCAGGGAGCGGCGCTGCTTACGTCGTGCCGATCGTCGAGGCGGAGGTCGGCTGGAAGATGCCGATCCAGAGCGAGGACTTCCTGTTCGCCAGCCAGGGAGGCGCGAAGCCGGTCAAACCGGTGATCCCGGGTCCGTATACCATCGCGCGCCTCGCCGAGGACCGGGCCTACGGCGACCCGATGGCGCTGGCCACGGGGCTGGCCGCGGCGCTGAACCAGGAGCTCCGGGCGCTGCAGGCCGCGGGAGCGACGTTCATCCAGGTGGACGAGCCGGCCCTCCTGCAGCACAAGGAGGACTTCCCGCTGTTCACGCGCATCTGGGAAGTCCTTGGCCGCGGCGTCTCGTCGGTCCTCAGCCTGCACCTCGAAGGGGGCGACATCGAGGGGCTGTATCCCGGGATCACCCGCCTCAAGAGACTCGGGTGCCTCAGCCTGGACTGCGTCGCGG
>DASTNM010000054.1:0-5437 GCA_035762745.1 Candidatus Polarisedimenticolia bacterium | reverse complement strand
ACGACGAGCGGCGTTCTTCTGCCCCGCGCGCCACCGGCGCGGCCGGGATCAGAGGACGGGCCCCGGTGCCCGCCACGGATCAACCGATGCCACCGAAGCTGCGCCTGGCCCTTCCCAAGGGCCGCATCACAGAGGGGGTCGTGCGGCTGCTCGACGCCTCCGGGATCGCGGTCCAGAGCAACGGGCGCTCGTACCGCCCGGCGGTCTCCGACGAGGAGATCGAAGTGAAGTACCTCAAGCCCCAGAACATCCCGCGTCTGATCGAGATCGGGGCCCACGACTGCGGCTTCACGGGGCACGACTGGGTGGTCGAGAGCGGGGCCGACCTGGTCGAGAGCCTCGACACGGGGCTCGACCCGGTGAGCCTCGTGGCCGCGGCGCCCGAGGGGAGGGTGGAGTGGCTCGGCCATCCCGACCGACCGGTGATCGCCGCCTCCGAGTACGAGACGATCACGACCCGCTACCTGGAACGGCGCGGCCGGCCCTGGCTCTTCATCCGCACCTTCGGGGCGACGGAGGTCTTCCCGCCCGAGGACGCCGACCTGATCCTCGACCTGGTGGCGACGGGGGCGACGCTGCGGGAAAACCACCTGACGGTCGTGGACGAGGTCCTGAAATCCTCCACCCGCTTCGTGGCGGCGAAGGCGGCCCTCGCCGACCCCCGCAAGGCGGAGAAGATCGACATGCTGCGCACCTTGATGGGGTCGGTCCTGGAGGCGCGCCGGCGGGTCCTTCTGGAGATGAACGTCGTCGCCGACCGCCTCGAGAGGGTCGTCGCGGCGCTGCCGGCCATGAAATCACCCACCATCCAGCCGCTCTACGGCGGTGCGGGGTACGCGGTGAAGGCGGCGGTGCCGCGGGCCGGACTGCCGGGGGTGATCCTGCGGCTCCGGGAGGCCGGGGCGACCGATCTGATCGCCTACGCCCTCGAGAAGGTGATCCCGTGAGCGGGCGAGCGCCGAGGCCCACCACCGAAGTCGAGCGCCTGGCTCCGTACCGCGTTCCGGCGGCGGGGCGGCGCGGCCTGCTGCGCCTCGACTTCAACGAGAACCTCCTCGGCCCCTCCCCCCGCGTCCTCGAGAGACTGCGCTCGCTGGACGCGGAGGATCTCTCCCTCTACCCCGACGAGAGCGCGGCGCGCGCCGCCGTGACGCGGCGCTTCGCCCTGACCGAGGGGCTCGACCTGGTCCTCACCTCGGGTGTCGACGAGGGGATCAGGCTGATGTGCGACTGCTTCGGGCGGCCGGGCGAGGAGGTGGTGATCCTCGAGCCGGGCTACCCGATGTACCGCTTCTACGCCACGCTGTCGGGAGCGCGGCTGACCGCGGTCGAATATCCGCCCGACCTGTCGTTTCCGGAGCAGGCCCTGCGGCTGGCCATGGACCGGGGCGCCCGGCTGGTGCTGCTCGGCGACCCGAACAACCCGACCGGAACGCCTGTCCCGGAGGGGCTGATCGAGGCCCTGGCCGACTCACACCCGGAGACGGTCGTCCTGGTCGACGAAGCCTACGGCGAGTTCGCCGGTCGCACGTCGATCCCGGCCCTCGCCGCGCGGCCGAACCTGGTGGTCGCCCGCACCTTCTCGAAGGCCTACGGATTGGCGGGGCTGCGGGCCGGAGTCCTCCTGGGGCGGCGGGAGACGCTCGCCTGGGTGGCGCGCATGCGCTCTCCCTATTCGGTCAACGCCGTGGCGCTCCTGGCCCTGCCGGCCGCGCTCGAGGACGAGGAGCACGTGGCCCGTTCCGTCGCCGCCGCGACCGCGGCGCGCGCTCGTCTCGCCGCCGGTCTCTGCGCCCTCGGTGTCGTGGTCTTCCCGAGCGCCGCCAACTTCCTGATCGCCCGCTTCGGCGCCGGCGCGCCGGCGCTCGGGGAGGCGCTGCGTCGCCGCGGTGTCCTGGTGCGCGACCGCTCCGACCATCCTCTGTTGCGGGGCACGCTGCGGATCGGTGTCGGGACGGAGGAGCAGGCCGACATCGCCCTGCGCGCCATCGCCGCCGCGCTCGGGGATCCGGAGCAGGGGAGGGCGCGATGACGACTCGGCGGAGGAGCGGGCGGGCGAAGCCCCGGCGCGCGGCGGCGCCGCGGCGGGTGGCGACGCTGCGGCGTGCCACCCGGGAGACCGAGATCACGGTGCGCCTGGCGATCGAGGGGCGGGGCAAGGTGCGGGTCGCGACCGGTCTCGGATTCCTCGACCACATGCTGTCGGCGCTGGCGCTGCATGGCGGGCTCGACCTCGATCTCGAGGCGCGCGGCGATCTGCACGTCGACCAGCACCACCTGGTGGAGGACTGCGGCATCGCCATCGGCCAGGCGCTGAGCCGGGCGCTGCGCGATCGCCGGGGGATCGAGAGGACCGGGTTCTTCGCCTTCCCGATGGAGGAGTCGCTGGCCCTGGCGGCGCTCGACCTCGGCGGCCGCCCCTCACTCGTCTACAAGGCCCGCTTCCGGCGCCTGCGGGTCGGAGACCTGGAGACCGACACCATCCCGGAGTTCCTGCGCGGCCTGACGCGCGGGCTCCTGGCCGACCTGCACATCGTCCTGCCGTACGGCTGGAACGACCACCACAAGGCGGAGGCGCTCTTCAAGGCGGTCGGCAAGGCGCTCAAGCTGGCGCTCTGCAGAGACGGTCGCTACCGGGGCCTCGTGCCGAGCACCAAGGGGACGCTCGAGTGATCGGCATCGTCGACTACGGAGCCGGCAACCTGCGCAACGTGCAGGCGGCGCTCGACCGTCTCGGCCTTCCCTGGGCGCCGGTCGCGGCACCCCGTGATCTCGACCGGGTCGAGCGGCTGATCCTGCCGGGCGTCGGCCGGTTCGGCGCGGCGATGAGTCGGCTACGTGCCTCGGGCCTGGTCGCCCCGCTGCGGGATTTCGCGCGCGCCGGGCGGCCTCTCCTCGGCATCTGCCTCGGGATGCAGCTGCTTTTCGAAGGGAGCGCCGAGGATCCGGAGGTGGAGGGGCTGGCGCTGATCCCGGGCCGGGTGACGCGTCTATTGGCGGAACGGACTCCCCACATCGGCTGGGCCCCGGTCGAGCCGCGCGGGCCGCGGACCTCGGCGCTTTTCCACGGCCTGCCTGAGCGCTTCTACGCCTACTTCGCGCACTCCTACGCCGCCCCGCCGGAAGCGCACGGCGCCCAGGCGCTGACCACCTGCCCACCGACCTTCGTCTCCGCGGTGCGGTCCGGGGAGACCTGGGGAGTGCAGTTTCATCCCGAGAAGAGCGGCGCCCTGGGGCTCCTCATCGTGGCCAACTTCGCAGGCGCCGCCGCCGAGCCGTTCCGAGGCGGCGCCTCCCCGGCGTCTCGCGGCCCCGGCCCGACGCGGGCGAGAGCGCGGCGGGTCGGTGCGTCGCGGAATGAGGGGTTGCGAGCCCGGCGCGTCATCCCGTGTCTCGACATCAAGGGGGGCCGGGTGGTCAAAGGGGTCCGCTTCCGCGACCTGCGCGACGCCGGCGACCCCGTCGAGCGGGCCCGGGCCTACGACCGCGACGGGGCGGACGAGGTCTGCCTGCTCGACGTCTCGGCCTCGCAGGAGGAGAGACGGCCGCTGCTCGCCCTGGTGGAGAGGGTCGCCGACCAGCTGAGCGTGCCGTTCTCCGTCGGCGGCGGCATCCGGGACCTGGAGGAGATGCGCCGCCTGCTCCTGGCGGGGGCCGATCGCGTCTCGATCGGCACGGCGGCGATCGACGACCCGGGGCTCATCTCGCGGGCGGCCGAGGCGTTCGGCAGCCAGTTCGTCATCGTCTCGATCGACGCGCTGCGCCGCGGCGCCGGCTGGGAAGTGACCAGCCACGGCGGGAGAGAACGGCGCGGGGTCGACGTGCTCGACTGGGCGCGCCGGGTCGAGCGCCTGGGAGCGGGGGAGATCCTGCTCAACGCGATCGATGCGGACGGGACGCGTGGCGGGTACGATATCCCTCTGACGCGCTCCGTGGCGCGGGCGGTCCGCCTCCCGGTGATCGCCTCCGGGGGGGCCGGCGGGGCGCGCGACCTGGCGCGCGTGCTTTTGGAGGGGGAGGCCGACGCCGCCCTGGCGGCGTCGATCTTCCACGACGGCGACGTCTCGATCCGCGGGGTCAAGGAGGCGCTGCGGGAGGAGGGTGTGGCGGTGCGTCTGTGATCATCCCCAGCCTCGACCTGATGGGAGGGCGCGCGGTGCAGCTGCGGCGCGGCGCCGAGAAGGTGCTGGAGTCGCCGGAGGAGCCGCTCGACCTCGCGCGCCGCTTCGCCTTCTACGGCGAGGTGGCGGTCGTCGACCTCGACGCGGCGCTCGGACGCGGCGACAACCGCGACCTGGTGCGCCGGGTGTGCCGCGTCGCCCCCTGCAGGGTCGGGGGCGGGGTCCGGCGCGAGGAGGATGTCGTCGACCTGATCAAGGCGGGGGCCCGGCGCGTGATCGTCGGCACGGCGGCCACGCCCGAGTTCCTCGGGCGTTTTCCACCCGACTGGCTGATGGTGGCGCTCGATGCCCGGAACGGGCGGACGGTGGACGAGGGCTGGCGACGCGACACCGGGGAGAGGCCGGCGGCGCGCGCACGGCGGCTGGAGCGCTACTGCTCCGGCTTCCTCTTCACGCAGGTCGAGTCGGAGGGGATGCTGCAGGGAGTCCCGCTCGACCCGGTGCGGGAGATCCAGGCGGCGACGTCGCGGCCGCTGACCGTGGCGGGCGGGGTCGCGGGGCTCGACGACGTGCGCGCCCTCGAGCGGCTGGGCTGCGACGCGCAGGTCGGGATGGCCCTCTACACCGGCCGCCTCGACCTCGACGAGGCCCTGGCCTCGCTCCCCGACTTCGGGGCCGGGCCGCTGCCGACGATCGCTCAGGACGAGGACGCCCGGGTGCTGATGCTGGCCTGGAGCACGGCGGAGTCGCTGCGCCAGGCGCTGGTGGCGCGGCGGGGGATCTACTACTCGCGCTCGCGCCGCTCGCTCTGGCGCAAGGGGGAGAGCTCGGGCCACACGCAGGAGCTCCTGCGCGTGCGCTACGACTGCGACGCCGACGCGTTGCTCTTCACGGTGCGCCAGGCGGGGCCGGCCTGCCACACCGGGCGCCCGACCTGTTTCGGCGATGGAGCCCGCTACGACCTCGACTCCCTGCGGCGCGTGATCGCGGCGCGCCGTGGCGCCGACCCTTCGACGTCGCACACCGCCAGGCTGCTCGGCGACCCGGCCTATCTGCGGGCCAAGGTGCGCGAGGAGGCGGACGAGGTCTGCCGCGCCGGCGAGCGCGGCAACCTGGTCTGGGAGCTGGCCGACCTGCTGTACCACGCCTCGGCCCTGATGGAGGCGGAGGGGATCGGGATCGACGAAGTCGAGTCGGAGCTGCGCGGGAGGCACCGTTGACCGGCGTCGAGCGCGCCGTGGGCCGGATTATCGAGGCGGTGCGCGCCCGCGGCGACGCGGCGTTGCGCGCCCTGACGCGCCGCCACGACGGGGCGC
>DASTNM010000053.1:0-3998 GCA_035762745.1 Candidatus Polarisedimenticolia bacterium | reverse complement strand
CAGCACGGCCACCGCGCCGCGGGCGATCGCCTGTGGCACGAACTCGTTGCCGTCCTTTCTCTGGCCGCGCAGCGCCGCGAAGAGGAAACCGGGTTCGATGGCGCGCGAGTCGTAGGCGACGCCACGCACGGAGATCGAGGGATCGCCGCTGACGCCGACCGTCGGAACGTTTTCCAGCAGGCGAGCGAGCTGCACGCCGACTCCTCTCAGTAGACCACGGTGCACGGGGCGCCGGGACGCAGCGGCGTCCCCGGGTCGGGATCCTGGCGCGTCACCCGGGGGCCGGACCGCAGCGCCGTGCAGGACACGCCGGCCGCCGCCAGCATCTCGCTCGCCTGGCGCAGGCTCATCCCGGTCAGGTCGGGCATCGAGGCCATCCCCCCCGCGCTCCCCGGCGCACCGGCGGCGGCCGTGGCGGTCTCCGGGCCGAATCGCCGCACGGCGGCGGGAAATCCGCCGAGCGAGGCCTCCACGATGCCGTCCGGGACCGGGCCGCCGGCCCGGCGCGCCGCCTTCCGCGCGCCGTCGCCGCGACGGCGAAGCGCCCGCAGCGCCGCCGCCTCGCCTTTCGTCGGGGCAGGGTCAGACCCGCTCCGCTCCGCGATCTGCTCCGCCCGGTCGAAGACCAGGGTGCCGTCGCGGTCGGGCGGAACGCCCAGGTATTGCAGGGCCGGCCGGGCGATGCGCGCGAAGACCGGGGCGGCGATATCGCCTCCGTGGAACTTCGGCCCCTTCGGCTCGTCGACCATGACGACGATCACCAGGGCGGGACTCCCGGCCGGGACGAAGCCGCCGAACCAGGAGACGTGCCGGCCGGGGCTGTAGCGGCCGCTGGAGTCGATCTTCTGCGCCGTGCCGGTCTTGCCGCCGACGGTGTAGCCGGGGACGGCGGCCGCCTTGCCCGTCCCCCCGTCCGCAACAACCGCCTGGAGCATCCGCCGCAGGGTGCGCGCGGTCTCCGGAGCGACCGCCCGGCGCGCGACCCGCTCGTCGTCCGGATGCGCCGGCGTCCGCCGGCCGCCGGTGGCAAAGGTCGCCTGCACGACGCGGGGCCTGAGCCAGATCCCGTCGTTGGCGATCGCCCCGAACGCCGACGCCAGCTGCAGCGTCGTCACGCCGATCTCCTGTCCCATCGACAGCGAGGCCTGGGAGAGGCCGGACCAATCGGAGAGGTCGCGCAGCATCCCGGGGCTCTCTCCCGGCAGGTCGATCCCGCTCTTCCCTCCGAAGCCGAAGCGGCGGATGTAGTCGAGGAACTCCTCGGCGCTCAGACGGCGGGCCACCTTGATCGCCCCGACGTTGCTCGACTTGGCCAGCACCTCGGTGAAGGTCAGATTGCCGTAGGGCAGGTTGTCCTCATTGAAGCGATGCCTGGCCACGACAATCGAGCCGTTCTCGCACCAGATCACTTCGTTCGGGTGCACGCGGCCGGTGTCGAGGGCGGCCGCCGCGGTGAGAATCTTGAAGGTCGATCCCGGCTCGTAGTAGTCGCTCACGGCGCGGTTGCGGCGCTCCTCCTCGGAGGCGGAGGCGTAGTCGTTCGGGTCGAAGGTGGGGCGGCTGGCGAGAGCCAGGACCTCCCCGGTCGCCGGCCGGAGCACCACCACCGTGGCGCCGGCGGCCGAGGTCTCGGCCATCACCGTGTCCAGCTCGCGCTCGACCAGGTACTGGATCACCTCGTCGACGCTCAGCGCCAACCCGAGTCCGGCCGTCGGCTCCGTGCGCGTCTCGTCGAAGACCCGCCCGCCGCGGCCGTCGCGCAGGAAGAAGATCTGACCCGGGGTCCCCTTGACGGCGTCGTCATAGGCGAACTCCAGGCCGCCGAGGGCCTGGCTGTCGACCCCGCAGGCACCCAGGAGATGCGCGGCCAGCGTTCGCTTCGGGTAGTAACGCCGGCTCTCGCGCGCGAAGCCCAAACCTTGAAGACCCAGCCCTTCGACGCGCCGTCGAATCTCGGGGGTGATCTTCCGCTTGATCCAGGCGAAGCGTCGATCCCCCTCGAGGCGCTCGCGCAGATCCGCCGCCTTCAAATTGAGCAGGGGCGCCAGGCGGCGTGCCGCCGTGGCCGCGTCGCCCACCTCGACCGGATCGGCGAAGACCGAGTCGACGTCGAGGCTCACCGCCAGCTCCTTGCCGTTGCGATCGAGGATCGGCCCGCGGCGCGGGTCGAGGGTGATCGTCCTCTCCTGCTGGGAGCGCGCCTGGTCGAGAAGGGCGGGCGCCTTGACGAGCTGCAGGTGCGCGCAGCGCGCGGCCAGCGCCGCCAGCCCCGCCGCCATCCCGGCCAGCAGGAGGATGAGGCGCGCGCGCCGCGCGCGCGCCGTCTCGCGCCCGGCGCGTGAGGCGGTCCGACCGGTCCGCACCGTCTCGCGCCGGACCGGCCGTCGGCCGCTTCCCGGAAGATCGCCCGCCGACCGGCCGCCGGCGGCGCGCGCCCAGTCCGGGCGTCCCCGCGTCACC
Organism: Candidatus Polarisedimenticolia bacterium; assembly: GCA_035762745.1. Classification (GTDB taxonomy): domain Bacteria; phylum Acidobacteriota; class Polarisedimenticolia; order Gp22-AA2; family Gp22-AA2; genus DASTNM01. The sequence goes on along the minus strand of DASTNM010000053.1, from coordinate 1,538 downwards.
GTCTCTCCCCGGGCGGCCGGACCGCGGCAGCGGCCACCGCCGCCACGAACTGACCGCTTTCGCGATGCCTCTCCGCCGCTTCGGCGACCTGCCCCGAGACCTCGTTCACGTGGCCGTCGATCACGACGACGCGGCGCACGTCCTCGGGGCTCGGGTCGGAGAGGCCGAGCTGGTGCCGCGCGAGCTTCTCGATCCGGTCGGGCGAGAGGAGCAGCGACCTCTCGACCGTGAGCTCCTTGTTCGTCTCCAGCAGGTCCTGCCGGTCCTTCTTCAGCTCTTCGACCCGGTAGGAGATGCGCAGGAACTCGACGCGCTCCCAGACGCAGACCAGGAGCGGCACGACGACCACGGCGCCGTAAACCAGCAGGCGCCGCAGCTCGCCGGCGCGCGCCCTGTCCTTCTCCTTCACCAGGCGGGCGTTGATCTGCAGCCGGGGGCGATCGGGGCGGGTCTTCACGGTGCGCCTCCGGCGAGCCTCTCGGCGACGCGCAGCCGCGCGCTGCGGCTCCTGGGGTTGTCGCGGATCTCCTCCGGGCCTGGGCGCAATGGCTTGAGATGAGGCAGGCGCACGAGGTCGGCGCGCCCGCAGGCGCACAGCGGCAGGTCGCGCGGGCAGATGCAGCGCCGGGCCAGGGCGCGGAAGGTCCGCTTCACGATCCGATCCTCGAGCGAGTGAAAGGAGATCACCGCGATCCGTCCGCCCGGCCGCAGCCGCAGGGTCGCTTCCTCGAGGAGTCGATCGAGCCCCTCGAGCTCGCGGTTGACCGCGATACGAACAGCCTGGAAGGTGCGCGTCGCCGGATGCAGCGGCCCGCGGCCGGGCGAGGCGCCGGCCGCGCCCCGGCGGGCACGCGAAGGGCGGCCGCGCCGTGCGACCGAGTCGCGGCCTTCCCCCCCTCGTCGCCCGATCGCTCCGGCGACGATCGCGGCCAGCCGCGTGGTCGTGGTGATCGGCGCCTCGTCGCGCTCACGGGCGATCGCCCGGGCGATGCGGCGGGCCGCCGGCTCCTCTCCGTAACGCGCCAGAAGCGAGGCGATCTCCTTCTCGGGGAGCCGGTTCACGAGGTCGGCGGCGGTCGTGGCCTCGCTGCGGTCCATCCTCATATCGAGAGGTCCGTCGTCCCGGAAGGAGAAGCCGCGCTCCGGGTCGTCGAGCTGCAGGGATGAGACCCCGAGATCGAGAAGGATGCCGTTGGCGGGCCCGAGGCCCGACGCGTCGAGCAGATCGGGAAGGCGGCGATGGTCGGCGTGGTGCAACGCGATGCGCGTGACGAACGGCTCCAGGCGGCTGCGCGCCCGCTCGAGGGCCCCGGCGTCGCGGTCGCAGCCGAGCAGCCGGCCGTCCGGGGCCGTGGCGCGCAGGATCGCCTCGGCATGGCCGCCGGCGCCGAGCGTGCCGTCGACCCACAGGCCGCCCGGCCGGCAGCCGAGCGCCGCGACCACCTCGGCAAGGAGGACGGGGCGATGGGATCCCTTCTGCATCGATCTCCGGGTTGCACGGCCCCCTCAGATCCCGAACGTCGCGAGGATCTGGCGGT
>DASTNM010000052.1:0-4742 GCA_035762745.1 Candidatus Polarisedimenticolia bacterium | reverse complement strand
CGGGCCGCACGTCGGTAGCGATGACGTTGGCGCCCAGCCGCCTGGCCGTCGCGATCGCCTGCAGCCCCGCCACCGCCGCCCCGATCACGAAAACCCGCGCGGGGAGAACCGTCCCCGCGGCGGTCATCAGCATCGGGAAGTAACGCCCCAGATCGGCGGCGGCCAGCAGCAACCCCTTGTAGCCGGTGATGCTCGCCATCGACGACAGGGTGTCCATGGCCTGCGCCCGGGTCGTCCGCGGGATGGCGTCCGTGGAGAAGGCGACGACCCGGCGGGCGGCCAGGGCGGTGACGACCTCCGGGTTCCGCAGCGGCATGAGCGAGCCGATCAGGATCGCACCCGACCGCATCCACCGGACCTCGCCCTGCTCCGCCCTATCGACGGCCGGCGCATTCACCTTGAGGACGATGTCGGCCGAGGCGATCATCGCGGCCGGGTCGCTCTCCACCGCGGCCCCGGCATCGCGGTAGGCGGCGTCGGTGTAGAACGCCGCCTCCCCCGCGCCGCTCTCGATTGAGATGGCGTAGCCCGCCTGAGCCAGCTTCTTGCAGGTGTCCGGAACGAGCGCCACGCGGCGCTCGCCCGGTCTGGTTTCCCTCGGAACGACGATCTTCATGTTGGGGACTCGCCCATCCTCTGGACGCCGCCGGTGAAAACGATTAGACGTGCTTCGAGTAAGTGATTCGCATCCCGAGCACGTCCTTCCCATCGGCTCCCCGGCGCGACATCGACATCACGTAGGTGCCGTCGCTCTTCGGCTCGGTGACGATCGTCAGGCGCTCCGGCTTGCCGTCCATCCCCGGGGATTGGCCGACCATCGTCATCTTGCCGGCGGCATCGCCGGTCCCTTCCATCGTCATCATGTGCGTGCCGTAGGAATCGACCCAGACCCCGACGTACTTGTTCCTCGCCGTGTCGAAGCCGGTGAGCCCGTGCCCCTCGAACGGCTGGTCCATCATCTGCCCCTTGAACTCGGTCAGCAGCCACAGGCCGGACGCGTCCATCGTGTTGGTCTCGCTGCCCTTCGAGGTCTGCGGCGGCGCCCCCGGCGCCATGTACATCTCGACGACGGCGTCCCACGTGCCGACCCGCTTCGCCAGCTGCTGGTGCTGCGCCACCGGCCGTGGCGGCACCATCTCGGGCGGGGCCCCCTTCTGGGGCGCTCCTTGCGCCTGCGAGGCCGGCTTCGGCTGCTCCGCCGCCCCCGCCGCCGCGACCACGACGACGCCCGCAAAGGCCAAACATGCGACTCGACGCCAAGGCATCATGGACCGTCCCTCCTGAGATCCAGGTTGTAAAGAGGGCGGATTGTACCCGGAAGGCCTCGAAGGCTCAAGTGTCTGGGCGATTGACAACGAACAGGGCCTTTAGAGCCCGGCCAGACCCAGGCTGACCTGCATCGCGCGGTCCACCCGCTTCATGGTGCCGGGCCGCAGCCCGCCGAGCCGCCTCACCAGGCGGCGCCTGTCGATGGAGCGGATCTGGGTTGACGGAATGGAGCCATCCCGACATAAGATCGAGCCTGTCCCGCCCACGCGCAACGAGCCCTCGCGCGTCACGCGCTCGCCGCCCACAGCGCAGGTCGACGGGCCGTGCCCGCCGACCCGGGCGGGTGCGCTGGAGTGTGACCCGTGAAGAAGATCTCCTCCGCCACGACACGTAGCGCGGACCCGGTGCGGGTCCCGCCCGATTCCACGAGTCGGCTGCTGTCGCCCGGGCAGACGATCCAGAGCCCCGAGTCGTTGCTCACCTACAAGGTCGAACGGTTCCTCGGCGAGGGAGGCTTCGGCCAGGTCTATCTGGCCCGGCGACTGGGCCACTCGTCCGTCGTCGCGGAGACGGTCTGCATCAAGATCAGCGGGCGCATCGACGGCTGGCTGCGCGAGGCATACTTCGGCCAGCTCCTGGACGGGCATCCGCGCGCCATCCGCATCTACGACGCCTTCCCGCTGGCGCTGCCGGAGGGCCGGGTCCTGTACTGCCTGGCGCTCGAGTACGCGCGCCACGGCGACCTGAGGGCCTTCCTGAACCGGGCGGACGCGGGATGGCGCGAAAAGATGGTCCGGCGCGAGATCGCGGGCATTCTCGAGGTGCTCCGCAAGCTGCACCGCGGCCAGCTGCTGCACCGCGATCTCACGCCGATGAACGTGTTCGTGTGCGACGGGCCGAGCCTCAAGCTCGGCGACTTCGGGATCGTGCGCCAGCAGAGCGACCGGGGGGGGATCACGGCGCGCACCATGAACGCGCTGACGGCCCCGAGCGACATCCTCGCCGGCGTGGTCCCGAAGTGGCAGGCCCGCGATGACGTCTATCAGGTGGGGCAGCTCCTGGGGATGCTGGTGAAGGGGAACGCGACCGCGCGCCTGCGCACCTCGGAGATCCGCGGCCTCGCCTGCGGCGATCATCTCAAGGAAATCATCCACCGCTGTCTCGGCGAGCGTCGCAAGCGGTACGAGAGCGCCGACGACCTGATCGAGGCGCTGCGCAATCCGCCGGCTCCACTCAAGGTGGGCGTGCTGCGCTCCCTCGAGGGGGTCCATATCGCCTTCACCGGCATCCTGAGCAAGCACCGCAGCGAGGCCGCGAGAGCCGCGCGGAGAGCGGGCGCCCGGGTGCACGGCGGGCCCTCGGCGCTGACCAACGTCGTCGTGCGCGGACGGCCCAATCCGCTGCAGGCGGCCGGCAAGGACGCGGGCCTGAAGCTGATGGAGATCAAGCGGCTGCGCGCCAAGGGGCACAGAATTACGCTGCTCAACGAGCGGCAGTTCTGGCGCCTGGCGCGCAAGCGCCAGGCGGTGGCGCGTTAACGGTCGTCGGCCCTGCGAACGCCGCCGGCCCGCTGCTTGACACTCTCCTCGCCACGGGCGCAGAATCCGGCTCATCCAGACCAACGACCCCTGACAGGACAGACAGGAGATGATCCGATGCCCGCCTTTGCGATCCCGGCGCTCTGGGGCTACACCGCCACCGTCCTCGTGCTTCTCTACCTCCTCATGTCGATCCGGCGCATCGGGCCGACGGAGGTCGGGCTGGTCACCAAGCGCCTCGGCTGGCGCCGCCTGAGCCAGGACAACCCGATCGCCCTCGACAAAGAGGCCGGCTACCAGTGCGACCTCCTGATGCCGGGGCTGCGCTTCAAGGCGTTCCTCATCTTCGCGGTGGACAAGTATCCCTGGGTGCAGGTGCCGGCGGGGGAGATCGGCGTCGTGATCGCGCAGGTCGGCCAGCCGCTGCCGATCGGCGCGAAATCGGCCGTCTACAAGAAGGAGTTCGCCAACTTCACCGACCTGCGCTCGTTCGTCAGGAACGGCGGGCAGAAGGGGGTGCAGCGGCCGGTCCTGCCCCCAGGGACGCTGGTGCCGATCCACCCGGTCGGGTTCCTCGTCGTCACCAAGAGCGAGGTCTACGGCGAGCCGATCTCGCCCGAGCTGCGCGGCAAGGCCGGACGCGACGGCAGGCTGGCGCCCGCGGCGCTGGGCCTCGACCCCGGGCAGCTCGAGCTGGTGCGTATCGAGCCGCAGAGGCGCAGCGACGGCATGATCAGCGACACCGTCGGCATCGTCACCACCTTCGAGGGGGACCCGCTGATGTCCGGCGACATCGCCAGCCGCCTGGGCGGCTTCGACGACGTCGGGGAGATGGAGAAGAAAGGCGCATCCGACTCCGACATCATCGAGACGCTGCTCGGCAACAAGAACCACCTGCACAACAACTATCAGGATTATCAGTCCTTCCTCGAGCATGGCGGCAAGATCGGCCTGCAGCACGACCCGCTGCTGTACGGCGCCTACGCGCTGAACCCGTTCCTGGTCAGCGTCGAGCGCGTGCCGATGCTATTGGTCAAGCAGGGACAGGTGGCGGTCATGAAGGCGTACGTCGGCCTCGTGACGCAGGACACCTCCGGCGCCGAGTTCAAGTTCGGGTCGCTGGTGCGGCCGGGGCATCGCGGCGTCTGGCAGGAGCCGCTGCGCACCGGCAAGTACCCCATCAACCCGCGCTGCTACGAGGCGGAGATCGTGCCGACTTCGATCCTGAACCTGAACTGGGCCGATGCGGTGTCGGAGGCCCACCAGCTCGACGCGCAGCTGCAGCAGATCGTCGCCAAGAGCAGCGAGGGGTTCGTCTTCAAGATCGACCTGCAGGTGCAGATCCATGTCCCCGACACGAAGGCGCCCCGCGTGATCTCGATGGTCGGGACGATGCGCAACCTGGTGACCGAGGTCCTGCAGGCCGCCGTCGGCAATCACTTCCGCGACAAGCTGCAGAGCATGCCGGCGATCCGCTTCATCGAGACGCGGCAACAGGTTCAGATCGAGGCGTTCGAGCACATCCGCCAGCAGCTCGAGCAGTACCAGGTCGAGACCAAGGGGGTCTACATCCAGGACGTGATCCTGCCCGAGGACCTGGTGAAGGTCCTGACCCAGCGAGAAATCGCCAACCAGGAGATCGAGACCTTCAAGAAGCAGCGCTCGGCCCAGGAGGAGCGCATCTCGATGGAGCACTCCAAGGGGACCGCCGAGATGCAGGCGGAGCTGGCGAAGTCGAAGGTCGGCGTCGAGATCAAGACCAACAACGCCGCCGCCCGCTCGAAGGAAGGAAGCGGCGAGGCCGAGTACATCCGGCTCACCGGCACGGCGCGCGGGGCCGAGGTCGAAGCGGTCGGCCTGGCGCGCGCCAAGGGCTACCAGGCCCAGGTTGCGGCCCTCGGCTCGACCGCCACCGCTCTCGTGAACGTCATCGGC
>DASTNM010000051.1:0-2910 GCA_035762745.1 Candidatus Polarisedimenticolia bacterium | reverse complement strand
GTGGACGTGGCGAAATCGACCGACGGCGGCCGGTCCTTCTCCTCCCGGGTCGTCGCGGTGCACGGGGACCTCGTCTCCGCCGATCCCGACAAGCCGTACCTCGCCGTCGACGCGCAGCCAGGGAGTCCGTATCGAGGGACGATCTACGTCAGCTACACCGACTTCGTCGCCGGAATCCAGATCAGGACGGTGGTCTCCCGGGACGGGGGATCGACCTGGTCGAAGTCCTTGCCGATCAGCCGCCTTGGTAGCCCCGCAGCCGGCGACTTCATCCAGTACAGCCTGCCCGTCGTGGCCCCCGACGGGACGGTCTACATCTTCTGGATGGAGTCCGACGGGATCTTCGGCCACCTGCGTATCGAGTACACCCGGTCGAGGAACGGGGGGAAGAGCTGGAGCCAGCCGGCCGATGTCGCCTCCAACCTGCCGAGCCCGGGAGGGTTCAGCCTCAGGATCGCGAAGTCCGACGACACCGCCCAGCGGATCCCGCTCTTGAGCAACTCCTTCCCGGCCGCGGCCATCGCCCTCGACGGCACGATCTACGTCGCCTGGACCGATTTTGCCGAGGGCTCCTGCGATCCGACCACGGCCTTCTCCCCACTCTGCGAGAATGCCGATCTGCGGTTGTCGCTCTCACGAGACGGTGGCAAACACTGGACCTCCCCGGTCAAGGTGAACGACGACGCCACGCGCTCGGACCAGTTCATGCCCTGGATCGCCACCCATCCGGATGGGCTGCTGAGCCTTGCGTGGCTCGACCGACGGCTCGATCCGGACAACGTGAACTACGATGTCTTCTACAGCAACACGGTCGACGGAGTGACCTTCCTGCCGAACCTGCGGGTCTCCACGGCGTCCTCCCTCGTCGGCACCTCCACGCAGCAGGGGCTCGGGGACTACAACGGCCTCGCCGCGACGGCCGATGCCGTCTTTCCGATCTGGGGCGATATGCGGGTTCAGAACGACATGGAAGTGCTCACGGCCACGGGCCGCCTGGGGCCCTGAGCGGCTTCCGTTCGGCGGCTCAGCGCAGCCGCTTCGAGCTCCAGTCGCGCAGCACCTGGTGGGCGGCGTTGTAGCCCGGAGCGCCGGTGACGCCGCCGCCCGGGTGGGCCCCCGCGCCGCACAGGTAGAGGCCGGCGAGCGGGGTGCGGTACCGGGCCCAGCCGGCGACCGGCCGCATGAAGAAGAGCTGCTCCAGGACCAGGTCTCCGTGGAAGATGTTCCCCTCCGTCAGGCCGTAGGTGCGCTCGAGGTCGAGCGGTGTCACCACCTGACGGGCGATGATCGAGGCCGGGACGTTCGGGGCGTACTCGGCGATCTTGTTCACCACCCGGTCACCCAGCAGATCGCTCTTCTCGTCCCAGGTCCCCTGGCGCAGCTGGTACGGGACGTACTGCACGAAGCAGGTCATGATGTGCCGCCCCTTCGGCGCCAGCGAATCATCGACGTTCGAGGCGACGACGCAGTCGACCCAGAGAGCTTCGGGGATGTCGCCGGTCCGGGCGATGTCGTACATCCGCTGCGCCGCGTCGAGGGTCGGAACGAGGGTGAAGAGCGAGCGTCGGCCCGGATCGGCGCCGGCCGGCATGCCGTTCACCTTCGGCTCCTCGCTCAGGACGAAATTCACCTTGGCGCAGGGGCCGGCCATCTTGATCCCGGCGATCGCCCGGCGGAAGTCGGCCGGCAGGTCGGAGGCCTCGACCAGCCCGAGGAAAGTGCGCTTCGGGTCGGCGTTCGACAGGATGACGCGCGCCGCGATCTCGCTCCCGTCCTGCAGCACGACGGCGCGGGCGCGGCCGTCTCGCACCGTCAGGCGCGCGACCGGCGCCCCGGTGCGGATCTCGACGCCCAGCTTGCGCCCGGCGCCCGCGAGGGACTGGGTGATAGCCCCCATGCCGCCCATGACGTGGCCGAAGAACCCCTGCAGGTTGTGCTCGCCGCCGCTGAGCAGGTGGAAGAGCAGGCCGAGCGCCGTGCCCGGCCGGTACGGGGCGCTGTGCGCGCCGTAAACGTTGTTCGCCAGGATCAGCGCCTTGATCTTCTCCGACTCGTAGTTGCGGTCGAGGAAGTCGCCGAGGCTGCCGGTGGTGAACGACATCATCTGTGTGATCTCGTCCCCGCTGATGCCGCGGAAACGCTTGCCGGTGCGCCAGAGCTCCATGAGCCCGGCGAGACCGCGGGCGTGGACGTCGGGCGGCGGCTCGAGGAAGTACGGCTGCAGGTAGCGGGCCAGCTTCTTGAGCTGTCCGTCGACGCGCACGAAGGTGTCGGCGTCGCGGGCCGAGTGGCGCCGGATCTCGGCGACCGTGCGGTCGAGGGTGGACCACCAGGGGATCGTCTCTCCCCGCGGCAGGGCGATCTGCAGGCCCGGCTCGCACGGCACCATCCTGAGGCCGTGGGCGCCGAGATTGAGGTCGCTGATGACCTCGGGGCGCAGCATGCTGGCGATGTAAGAGGTGGTCGAGGCGCGGCAGCCGGGGGCGATCTCCTCGGTGACGCAGGCGCCGCCGACGATGTCGCGCCGTTCGAGGACCAGCGTGGAGAGGCCGGCGCGGGCGAGGTAGGCGGCGGCCGTCAGGCCGTTGTGGCCCGCGCCGATGACGATCGCGTCGTACTGCTTCGTCCCGCTCGTCGGGCTCATCGGGTGGGGTCCTTCCGGCCGGGGGGGTGGCCCGGGGTCAGGCCATGATCGGGTCGTCTTTGTACAGCGAGCGCAGGAGCTTCCCCTGCGCGAAGCGCTCGAACGCCAGAGGGCCGATGTCGAGACTCGTCCTGCCGTCGAGAATCAGTTCGGCGATCAGCCGCCCGGTGACCGGCGCCTCCTTGAAGCCGTGGCCGGAGAAGCCGTAGCAGAGGATCATCCCCTCGATCCCCGGAGCCTTCCCCATCACGGGATGGAAGTCGGGC
>DASTNM010000050.1:0-6563 GCA_035762745.1 Candidatus Polarisedimenticolia bacterium | reverse complement strand
ACTCGATCCCGATGGAGACCCTCCCGCCGCCGTCCTCGATCTCGAGGATCTGCCCCGGCTCCATCGCCTCGATCTCCTTCCCCAGCGCGTCGAGGTCGTCGACTTCGATCGTTCCTTTGACATGCGCGTCCCGGCCGGTGGTGGCCAGGTGAACGACCTCCGAGACGAGCTTGAGCGGCAGGTTCACCAGCACCGACGGGGTGCTCGAGCCGTGCTCATAGACGCGAATCCTGAGCCACCGGCCTCCCGCGGCCCGGTCGGTGACGCTCCTGCTCCGGGCAAGAGCGGTCGAGGCCGACGCGGCGATCAGGATCAGGCCGGCGAGCAGGGCGAAGAGCGGTGTTCTGGCGAGACGGCGCATGGCGAACCTCCCTGGGTGTCCCGCGCGAAGCGCGCCGGGTCACCTCGATCAACGGGAGGAGCGGCGTGAAGGTTCCGGAGGATCCGGCCCGGACAGCGGCGGCGGGGGGTGCGGACGCGCGAAGTGCGGGTGCTCCGCGGCTCAGAGACCGGCGCGCTCCCGGAGCCGGCGCACCTGGTTCGACAGGCGCCGCAGCCTGATCGACAGGGTCAGGAGGTAGAGCGCCAGGATCGTCCAGACGGCGGAGTAGGCGCCGATCAGGTAGCGAAAGCCGCGCGCCGCCACCTCGGGGCGGGCGGCCACGGTCTCCGCCGTCTCGGCGGAGAAGGATCCGGGCGGCAGCGTCTCCTGCACGGCGGCGATCAGGTGATGGGCGAACGACGGCAGAGGGAAGAGGCTCATGATCGCGCTCCTGTCGGATGGGGGGCGGCCCCCGCGCTTGCGGGGGCGCGCCGTTCAGCGAAGGCCAGCGCCTCGATCTGCTCCTGGAGGAGCCCGAGGCGGGAGCGCTGGATCAATAGATAGAGGAACAGCAGCAGGATCGTCACCGTGCAGAGCATCAGGGCCTTCTCCATGGCCGGATCGAGCCCGCCGCCCCCCGACACCTTCAGGACCCTGGGGTGCAGGCCGCGCCACCATTCCACCGACTTGTAGATGATCGGCACGTCGAGCGCGCCGACGATGCCGACCACCGCCCCCCAGCGGGCGGCCTGGTCGGGGTTCTCGGCGTTCTGCCGCAGCACCAGGTAGCCGACGTAGATCAGCCAGAGGACCAGCGTGGAGGTCAGGCGGACCTCTCCGGTCCACCAGACTCCCCAGACCGGCCGGGCCCAGATGGGGCCGGTGACCAGGACGATGGTGCAGAACAGCACACCCAGCTCGGCCGAGGCGTGCGCCACGATGTCGTGGCGGCGGTCACGGGTCTTGAGATAGAGGGCGCTGAAAAGGGCGCACAGCGCCACGCCGAGGAACGCGGCGAAGGCGCAGGGCACATGGAAGTAAAAGATCCGCTGCACGACCCCCATGCGCTGCTCCGTCGGCACCACGGCGAAGACGACGTAGAGGCAGGCCGGGACGAGCAGCAGCACGATCAGATAGAGGAGATCTTGCGCCAGGTCACGCACGTTGCGGGTCACGGGCGGGATTATATCTCACTCCTCCAGCACGAAATCGAACAGCAGCACCGCCGCCGACAGGAAGATGAGGTCGTAGGCGGCCGAGAGCGCCAGCCACGAGGCGTAGCGCTCGAAGGGGCGGCCGGCCAGGACGTGCGAGGTGGTCTTCACGGCCGCCAGCGCCACCGGCACGGCGGCGGGGAAGAGAAGCAGCGGCAGCAGCAGCTCGCTGCGGCGCGTGCGCGTCGTCATCGCGGAGAACAGTGTGCCGACCGCAGCAAAGCCGATGGTGTTCAGGATCAGCACGAGGATCGCCAGGCCGACCTGGGCGCTGAAATGATAGTTGAACATCAGGACCGAGACCGGCACCAGGATCGCCTCGACCACCGACATGAACAGGATCGTGGCGAGCACCTTGCCAAGGTAGAAGGCGCTGCGATCGATCGGCGCCAGGAGGATCCCCTGGATCCGTTCCTCCTCGCGCTCGATCTGGAAGGAGTGGCTGAGGGCCAGGACCCCGGAAAAGATGAAGGCGACCCACAGCACGCCGGCGCCGAGCGTCACGAAGTCGATGACCGTGAAATCGAAGGCGAAGTTGAAGACGACCAGGACCAGGAGCGCGAAGAACAGGAGGGTGACGACCTGGTCCCGGCTCCTGAGCTCGGTCCTCAGGTCCTTGCCGGCGACGAGCGCCACGGTCTTCAGGTAGTCCAAGACCTCTCCACGCCCTCCGCCACGGGCCGGGTGGTGTTTCGGAAAAGCGTTTCGACGGCGGCCGCGTCGAGGCCGGCCGCGGCGCGGTCGAGCGCCACCCGCCCGGCGCGCAGGATGACGACGCGGTCGGCCAGCGGCACGCCGGCCGCGAAGTCGTGCGTCGCCATGACGCAGGTTCGGCGCGCCTCCCGGGCGCGGCGCAGGTTGTCCTGGAGGCGGTCGGTCGCCTCGCGATCGAGGCCGGTGAACGGCTCGTCCAGGAGCAGGATGTCGGGGGCGTGCAGCGAGGCCCGCGCGATCGCCAGGCGCTGCTGCATGCCGCGCGAGTAGGTCCGCACCAGGTCTTCGGAGCGCTCCTCCAAACCGACCGCGCGCAGCGCGTCGCGCGCCGCGCGGCCGGGGTCGGGCAGACCGTAGAGACGCGCGTAGAAGAGCAGGTTCTCGCGCCCGGTGAGATGGTCGTAGAGAAAGGTGTGGTGCGACAGAAGCCCGATCCGCCGCCGCAGGCCGGCCGCCTCCTCGCCGGCGGCCGGGGCGCCATGGATCAGGACCTCTCCCGAGGTCGGCCGAATCAGGGTGGCGAACAGCCGCAGGAGGGTCGACTTGCCGGCGCCGTTCGGACCGAGGAGCAGGACGAACTGCCCGGCCGGGATCTCGAGGTCGATCCGGTCGAGCGCGGGAAAGGAGCCGTAGCGCTTGCCGAGTGAACGGGCACGCAGCGCGGCGGAGGTCGCCTCGGGCCCGGGCGGCGCGCCGCCGCTCACTTCGTCCCCCGGCTCCGGCCTCCAGGGCGGGGGAGGCGCGCCTCGACGGCGTCGATGCGCTCCACGACGCGCAGCGCCTCGATCTTGTAGCGACCGGTCAGCTCACGATAGTCGCTCTCGCTGATCTTGCCGGCGTGGAAGTCGAACTCGAGGTCGCGGATCGCCTCGTAGGTGACGTCCTTGACGGCATACAGCTCGCGCAGCAGGGCGACCTCGTCGGGGCCGTCGGTCAGGGGTGCCGCCTGGTGACGCACCAGCGGTGCCAGGACCAGGGCGGCCGTCGCGAGGGTCATCAGGATGCCGACCAGGAGAAACATCAGACACGCTCCTTCAGCTCGCGCTCGACCCGCTTCAGGATGTCACGCTCCTTGTCGGTCAGAGGAGCGTCCGGCGCGGCGGGGCCGCGACCGGTCGCGCCGACCGCGACCGGCAGGAGGCCGCGCGTCTGCCAATGCCGCACCAGCGCCACGAGCGATCCCCCGGCCAGGAGGAGGAGGGCGAACGGTGTGACCCAGCCGACGAGGTTGAAACCGCTCTTGGGAGGTGCGGGTCTCATCTGCTCTCCGTGGCGCGCGATGAACGCCTCGATCACCTGCTGGGGAGTCTCTCCCGAGCCCAGCCGCTCGGCGATCTCGCGCCTGACGGAGTCGGCGGTGCCGCAGGTGCAGGTCCGCACCGTCAGCCCGGCGCAGCCGCAATAGCACAGCAGGCCGCTCTCGACCTGCTGCTGCGGCGTCAGGTCGGCGGCCTGGAGCGGCCTCGCCGTCACAAGGAGCGCCCCGCCGGTTGCCAGGGCGGTGACCACCGCCGGCGCCAGTGCGAGAGAGACCAGGACGGCGCGAGCGGGCGCGATCCGAAGCGGCCGCGACGCGCCGCGCGCCTCAGGCCGCATGGAGCTCCATCTCGCGCAGGCGCGCCTCGGCCTCGCGTTTCCGGTCGCGCAGGTCGGGAAGCATGGCGAACCAGGAGCCGAGGATCAGCACCGCCCCGCCGATCCAGATCCAGTTGATGAGCGGGTTGAGGTAGGCCTTGAAGGTGTAGACCCCCGCCTGCGGATCGAAACCGGTGAGGATCAGGTAGAGGTCCTCGCGCAGCGTGGAGCGGATGTCGACCTCGGTCGACGGATCCTGCCCCGCCTTGTAGAAGTTCTGGCCCGGCTCGAGAGTGCCGACCTGGCGGCCGCCGTCGAGAATGGCGAGCCGCGCCCCCAGGAACTCGTAGTTCGGCGTGTCGCGGTTTTCGACCTCCTCGAAGCGCATCGTGAAGCGCCCGAGCGAGAAGCTCTCGCCGCGCTGCAAGGTCGCCGTCGCCTCCTGCTTGAACGCCATCGACCCGGTGACGCCGATGACGATCAGCATGAATCCCAGGTGCACGACGAAGCCGCCGTAGCGCCTCTTGTTCCTGTCGACCAGGCTGAGGAAGGCGCCGCCGGCGCTCTGGCCGGTCACCTTCTGGCGCGCCCGGGTGCCCCAGTAAAACTCCAGCGCGGTTGTGGTGATGACGAACACCGCCAGGCTGAAGGCGACGATGGCATAGAGGTCGCGTACCCCGGCCACGAGAAGCGCCGCCGCGGTGCCGATCAGCGCCCAGAAGGAGATCTGGATCTTCTCCAGGAGCTTGCGGGGACTGGCGCGCCGCCAGGCGATCACCGGGCAGATGCCGGCCAGGGTGACCAGGCCGAGGGCTATCGGCACGGCCACCTGGTTGAAGAACGGCGCCCCGACGGTGATCTTCACGCCGCGCACCGCCTCCGAGAGGATCGGGAAGAGGGTGCCCCAGAGGACTGCGAAGGCGGCTCCGACCAGAAGCAGGTTGTTGAACAGAAAGGTGCTCTCGCGCGATACGAACGAGTCGAGCCGGTTGTCGCTCTTGAGGTCGGGGAGGCGATACAGGAGCAATCCGACCGAGACCAGCACAGAGAACCCGAGGAAGCCGGCGAAGACCGGGCCGATCTCCGACTTCGTGAAGGAGTGCACCGAGGAGATGACGCCGCTCCTCGTGATGAACGTCCCCAGGATCGACAGGAGGAAGCTCATGATCACGAGGGAGAGGTTCCAGACCCGGAGCATCTTCTTGCGCTCCTCGATCATCACCGAGTGCAGGAAGGCGGTGGCGGTCAGCCAGGGTATGAGCGAGGCGTTCTCGACCGGGTCCCAGGCCCAGTATCCTCCCCACCCCAGCTCGACGTAGGCCCACCAGCCGCCCAGCAGGATGCCGGTCCCGAGAACGAACCACGACAGGATCGTGAAACGTCTCGTGGTCCTGAACCAGGTCTCGCCGAGCTGCCCGGTCGCCAGCGCCGCCATGGCGAAGGCGAACGGCACGGTGAGGCCGACGTAGCCGGTGTAGAGGCAGGGCGGGTGGATCGCCATGAACGGGTTCTGCAGCTGCGGGTTCATGCCGTTGCCGTCGACCGGCGTGAACGCCAGTCGCAGGAACGGCCGGGCCATGAAGTTGACCAGCACCAGGAAGAAGGTCGACACCACGCTCAGCGTGGTCACCACGAGCGGCATCAACGGGCGGTTGCGGCGGCGGTTGAGCAGGACGACGATGGTCGCATAGGTCAGGAGGATGAACAGCCAGAAGAGTATCGAGCCGGCCTGCCCGGCCCAGAGGGCCGAGAACTTGTACGGCATCGGGAGGGCCCGGTTGGAATAGGAGGCGACATATTCGAGATCGAGCTGGTCGGTGAACAGGCAGTACTCGAGGGACACGACGACCAGAAAAACCAGCCCCCACGTGGCGTAAACGGCCCGCTCGGCGCTCAGGATCAACTCCCCGGAGCGGGCGCGCCAGCCGTTGAACGAGGCGATCACCGCCCACCCGGAGGTCGCCAGGGCGATGAACAGGCAGAGAGTCCCGAAGTCGGCCATCGACTAATCTCCGGACGGGAGGGTCCCTCTCACCGCGAGGCGGGGACGGATCCCTGCGGGGCGGAAGACGGCACGGCGGCCCCGGGCGGTTTCTTGTAGTTGTTCGTCTTGCGGTTCTGGGCTTCGTACTTGGAGGGACATTTCGCCAGGAGCGTCTGGGCGACGAAGACGCCGCCCGGGCCCATGGAACCCTCGACCACCACCTCGGCCCCGTCGACGAACGTGTCGGGAGTTTCCTTCGCGTAGACCACCGGCAGGGTGCGCGTACCGTCCGTGACCACGAAGCGGGCGCCGGGCGCGCGCGGATCCTTCACGATCGATCCTGTGAGGACGTTCCCATTGAGCCGGAAGTTCTCTCCAAGGTCCTCGCGCCCGCTCCGGTCGAGGTACTCGGAGACGGTCAGGTAGTAGACCAGCGAGCCCTTGAGGCCGACGCTGAACAGGACGGCGAAGCCGGCAAGAAGCAGGGCCACGGTGATGACGATCTTGCGCGACAGACGGGCTGCCATGGTGGGTTCTGCTCTCCCGACGGCGTCCTAGGGAACAGGGCGCGATGATAGCCGACGCATCGGGGCAAGTCAATCTGGGGCGGCCCCTGAGCTATCCCCAGTTTCGGGTGGCGTGCCGCAGCCCGTCGCGGCTCCGCGCTCGCTCGCGCGGGCTCTCGGGTGTCCGTCCATCGCGCATGGCGCGGCTCGAGGTCGCCGCGCCGGGCTGCGGCACGCCCTCGGAGCCA
>DASTNM010000049.1:0-11186 GCA_035762745.1 Candidatus Polarisedimenticolia bacterium | reverse complement strand
TGGCTCCGAGGGCGTGCCGCAGCCCGGCGCGGCGACCTCGAGCCGCGCCATGCGCGATGGACGGACACCCGAGAGCCCGCGCGAGCGAGCGCGGAGCCGCGACGGGCTGCGGCACGCCACCCGAAACTGGGGATAGCTCAGTGCGCCGGAGTCTTGACTTGGCCCCCGACGCTCGTCTATAACACACGCTCCCGCCGCGGTCCGGGCCGGAAAACTCTAGAGGACAGGGTCAGCGATGCACTCGTGGCTGCCGGAAGGTGTTTCGACCTACAGTCCCACGATCGACCACATGTTCTTCCTGATCCTCTGGGTCACGGGGGTCGGCTTCGTCCTCACCGAGATCGTCCTGTTCGCCTTCGCCTTCCGCTACCGCCGCCGCGCCGGGCGCCGGGCCACCTACACGCACGGCAACGGCACGCTGGAGATCATCTGGACGGTGGTGCCGGCGGTCTTCTTCGTCTTCCTCGGTCTGATGAGCCAGCGGGCCTGGAAGTCGATCAAAGGAGAGATGCCGCACACCGACGAGGTGGTGACGGTCACCGCGTCGCAGTTCAACTGGGAGATCCGCTACCGCGGGGTCGACGGCCAGTTCGACACCCCGGATGACGTCGTCATGAACAACGAGATGCGGCTGCCGGCGAACGTCCCGGTGAAGATCCGGCTGCGCTCCAAGGACGTCATTCACAGCTTCTTCCTGCCGCAGTTCCGCCTGAAGCAGGACGCGGTGCCCGGGCTGACGATCGAGGTCTGGCTGCAGGCGACCAAGACGGGCGAGTACGAGATCGCCTGCGCCGAGCTGTGCGGCTTCGGCCACTATTCCATGCGCGGCCTTCTGACCGTCGTCGAGCCGGCGGATTACGGCACCTGGCTCAAGCAGGCCGAGGCCGGCGTCGCGGCGGCAGAGCCCGCTCCCGGCGCCGAGGCCAAGTCCGCTCCGCCCGCGTAACATCCGGAGGCTCCGCAGAATGTCCGAGCACAAGACCCCGTTCATCCGCAAGTACATCTTCTCGACGGATCACAAGGTGATCGGGATCCAGTTCCTGTTCGTCAGCCTGTTCTTCATGGTGGTCGGCGGGATCCTGGCCCTGATGGTCCGCTGGCAGCTCGGCTACCCCGACAAGGCGATGCCGCTCGGCACGCTGCTGCCGGAGAACCTCGCGCCCGAGGGGCACATCGGCCCGGAGTTCTACAACGCCCTGTTCACCATGCACGGGTCGATCATGATCTTCCTGGTGATCATCCCGCTCCTGACCGGGGCCTTCGGAAACTTCCTGATCCCCCTGATGATCGGCGCCCGCGACATGGCCTTCCCGAGGCTCAACATGCTGTCGTTCTGGGTGGCGCTGCCGGGCGGGCTCGTCATGGCCTCGTCGTTCTTCACGGCGACCGGCACGGCGGCCACCGGCTGGACCGCCTACCCCCCCTTGAGCGCGGTCCCCGATTACACGGGGGTGACGATCGGCCAGACGCTCTGGATCATCGCCGTCCTGATCGTCGGGACCGGCTCGATCATGGGGGCGGTGAACTACATCACGACCATCGTCAACATGCGCGCCCCGGGGATGCACCTCTTCCGCATGCCGCTGAGCGTCTGGGCGCTGTTCATCACGGCCATCCTGCAGCTCATGGCGACTCCGGTTCTGGCCTCGGCGATGGGCATGCTGCTTCTCGACCGGACGCTCGGGACCCACTTCTTCGCCCCGTCGGGAGGCGGCCAGGTGCTCCTCTGGCAGCACCTCTTCTGGTTCTACTCCCACCCGGCGGTCTACATCATGATCCTGCCGGCGATGGGCTTCGTCTCCGACATCCTGGCCACCTTCGCGCGCAAGCCGATCTTCGGCTACAAGGCGATGGTCTTCTCCATCATGGGGATCGCCGGGCTCGGCTTCATCGTCTGGGGGCACCACATGTTCCAGAGCGGCATGAACCCCGCGCTCGGGACCGCCTTCATGCTGTCGACGATGGTGATCGCCGTCCCCTCGGCCATCAAGACCTTCAACTGGCTTGGCACGCTGTGGCGCGGCTCGATCCAGTTCTCGACCGCGATGCTCAACGCCATGTCGTTCGTCTCGATGTTCATCATCGGAGGGCTGAGCGGGATCTTCATGGCCTCGACTCCGGTCGACATCTTCATCCACGACACCTACTTCATCGTCGCCCACCTGCATTACGTCCTGTTCGGGGGCAGCCTCTTCGGCATCTTCGCGGCGATCACCTACTGGTTCCCCAAGATGTTCGGGCGGATGATGAACGAGACGCTCGGCAGGGTTCACTGGGCGCTGACCTTCGTGCTGTTCAACTGCGTCTTCTTCCCGATGCACATCCTGGGGATGGGCGGGCACATGCGGCGCATCTACGACCCGACCCAGTACGAGTTCCTGAAGCCGCTGCAGCCGATCAACGTCTTCATCACCAACAGCGCCCTGCTGCTGGGGCTGGTGCAGCTGCTCTTCGTGGCGAACTTCTTCTGGAGCCTGTTCGCCGGCAAGAAGGCGGAGCGCAACCCCTGGCGCGCCAACTCCCTCGAATGGTCGGCCCCGTCGCCGCCGCCCCACGGGAACTTCGAGCGCATCCCGACCGTCTACCGCGGACCCTACGAGTTCAGCCACCCGGACATGGCGGACGATTACCTGCCGCAGGACTCGCCGGTCCAGGTCCCGCACCCCTCGCGACCCGGCGTCATGTCGCCCGCGCGGGCCTGAGGCGCGCGGCCCGGCATGATCGCTCGCGACGCCGACCCCGCCTCCCGAGGCGACGCCTACGATCCAGGACGGCACCGGATGGCGGTGGCCTGCACCGTCGCGACCGTGGCGCTGCTGTCGGCCGGCGGGCTCGTGACCAGCACCGGATCGGGGCTCGCCGTGCCGGACTGGCCGCTGTCGTTCGGGCGCTTCTTCCCGCCGCTGGTCGGAGGCGTCCTCTATGAGCACGGCCACCGGCTGGTGGCGGCGACGGTTGGCCTCCTGACCCTGGTCCTGGCGTTCTGGTTCCAGCGCGCCGAGCCGCGGGCCTGGGTGCGCCGGCTGGCGCTTCTGGCGCTCCTGGCGGTCGTCGCCCAGGGGGTCCTGGGCGGAGTCACCGTGCTGCTCAAGCTGCCGGCCGCCGTGTCGGTCCTGCATGCCTGCCTGGCGCAGGGGTTCTTCTGCCTGATGGTGGTGCTGGCCCTGGCCACCTCGCGCCGGTTCGTGGCCGGGGCCGATGCGCCGCCGGCCGACGACGGAGCGCCGTCTCTGCGGTGGCTCGCCGCGGGGGCGACCGCGCTGGTTTACGCGCAGCTGATCCTGGGGGCGATCATGCGACACACCGGCGCCGGCCTGGCGATCCCCGACCTGCCGCTCGCTTTCGGCCGCCTGGTGCCCCCGTTCCTGTCGTTCGAGATCACGGTCCACTTCGCGCACCGGATCGGCGCGCTGGTGGTCGCCGCCGCCGTCGGCTGGACGGCGGCGCGTGCCCTCAGGGTGGGCCGCGGCCGGCGTGACTTCGTGATCCCGGCGCTCCTTCTGATCGGTCTGGTGGTGACGCAGATACTCCTCGGGGCCCTCACGGTGCTGTCGCGCCTGGCCGTCGTGCCGGCGACGGCGCACCTGGTCGTGGGGGCGCTCCTCCTCGCCACCTGCCTGGTGCTGGCGGTGCGCGCCGCCCGCGTCGCCCCCGGCGGGGCTCGGCGACGCGCCGGGCGGGCCCCGGTCGCCGCCGCTCTCGAAGGCGCCGCATGATCCCGGGACCGGAGGGGCTGGCGGGCACGGAGACGCCGCTGCGTGTCGGCCGTCTCCGGCTGGCCGATTACCTCGAGCTGACCAAGCCGCGGGTCACCTCGATGGTCCTGGTCACGACCGCCGTCGGCTTCTATCTCGGCTCGGGCGGCCGGGTCGACCTGGCGCTCCTCCTCAACGCCCTCCTCGGGACGGCTCTGGTGGCCGGCGGCACCAGCGCTCTCAACCAGTACCTGGAGCGTGAGGCCGACGGGCGGATGCTGCGGACACGAGGCCGGCCGCTGCCGGCCGGGCGCCTGGAGCCGCTCCAGGCGCTTCTCTTCGCGGTGGCGATCTCGACGGCCGGGCTGGTCCACCTGGCCCTGACGGTCAACATCATGACCGTGGGGCTCGCGGCGCTGACGCTCTCCACCTACGTCTTCGGCTACACGCCGATGAAGAAGGTCTCGTCCCTCTGCACGATCGTCGGCGCCATCCCGGGGGCGCTGCCGCCGCTCGGGGGCTGGGTGGCGGCGCGCGGCGAGATCGACGCAAGGGGGCTGGCGCTCTTCGCAATCCTGTTCGTCTGGCAGATGCCGCACGCCCTGGCGATCGCCTGGATGTACCGCGACGACTACGCGCGCGGCGGCTTCGTGCTGCTGCCGGTGCTCGATCCCGAGGGGGGCAGCACGGCGCGCCAGATCATCGCGCACTGCCTGGTCCTGCTTCCCCTGAGCCTCGTCCCGACCATGCTAGGGATGGCGGGAAAGGTTTACTTCGGGGCCGCCCTGATCCTGGGAGTGGCGCTGACCGCCTGCGCCGTGCCGATCGCGGTCCGCGGCACGGTGCGCTCCGCCCGCCGCCTGCTCCTCGCCTCGGTCGTCTACCTGCCGCTCCTCCTGGGGATCATGGCCTTCGACCGGACGATCCTGCCGCGTCCCTGAGCGAGACTCCATGGCGACGGCCGCGACGATGACGACCCGCGACGATCTCGAGGCCTCGCACGACGACCCTGGCCACAGTCAGGACAACTCGCGCCTCGGCGCCCTGATCTTCCTGATGGCCGGGGTCATGTTCTTCGCCGGCCTGGTGGGAGGGTTCGTGGTCCTGCGCTTCTCGGGGATCACCTGGCCGGCCCCGGGCATGCCGCACCTGCCGGTCCGGCTCGCGGGCTTCAACACCGTCGTGATCCTCCTGTCGAGCCTGGCGATGCGCCGCGCCGTCCGCGCCATGCGGACGCTGGACGCCGTCGGACTGCGGCGCGGCCTCGTCCTGGCGGCCGCTCTCGGCGTCGCCTTCCTCTCGTTGCAGGCGCTGCAGTGGCGCCGCCTCCTGGCGCTGGGCCTCGGGCCGGCGGCCACGACCTACGGGTCGACCTTTTATCTCCTGACGGGGGCGCACGCCCTGCACGCGACGAGCGGGGTGATCTGGCTTCTGGCGATCGCCATCAGGCAGCGGGAGCTCTGGGTTCCGGAGACGCGGCGGCGGGGGATCGAGGTCTGCGCCCTCTACTGGCACTTCGTCGGCCTGGTCTGGGTCGGACTGTACTTCGCGTTGTACCTCCTGTAGAGTGGCTGCATGTCGCGTGCCGTGACGAAATCGATCCTGGCGGCCCTGCCCCTCCTGGCCGTCGCGCCCGGGGTGGCCCTGGCCCAGTGCGCCATGTGCAGCTCGGCCGCCTCCGCCAGCAAGGTCGGCCGCGGTCTGAACATCAGCATCCTCTTCATGCTGGCGATCCTCTTCCTCACCGTCGGCGGCCTGGTGCTCGTGGTGGTCCGACAGGCGCGCCGCGCCCACGACCCCCGGCGTCCGGTCGAGGGCTAGGAGCAGGCTCCTGGGCGCTCCGGCGCCGCGGGAGTCACCGCCGTTGCCGCTTCACCGACCCGCTCGGCTCAGAGCCCGCAGCCTGTCGATCCTTCGCCTGGCCGCCGTCGCCCTCTGGCCGGCCCTCGTGGCGCTCGCCGGCCTCGCCTGCTCCGGCGCTCCGCAGAGCCCGCCCGATCCGCGCGCCGGCGGGATGGCCGATCCCGAGATACTCCTGGCGGGGCCGGAGGCGAGGGCGGGGGAGGCGATCTACCGGCGTGAGAGCTGCGGCCGCTGTCACACGTTGTTCGACCGCGCCGCCTCCGGCGCCGCGGCGAATCTCCTCCCGGGGGGATTCGATCCGCGCGCCGCCTCGCGCGTCGGCCCCGATCTCGGGCTCGAAGGGCACCGGCACAGCGACGATTGGCACTACGCCCACCTCTATGCCCCGGCGGTCGTCGTGCCCGAGAGCCGCATGCCGGCGGCGCGGCATCTCTTCGCCCCCGACGCGGGGGGCCACCCCACACCGCTCCGGGAGGCGATCGACCTGGTCGCTTATCTGCAGGCCCTGGGGCGGGGGCGGCGCGACGTCTGGGCCGAGTTCCGGCGGGTCGAGCCGGCGATCCCCGCGCCGCCACCGGTCGATGCGGCGCTTTTCGAGCGGGGGGACGCGCTCTATCGACGCCACTGCGCCGCCTGCCACGGCCAGGCGGGGGATGGGCGCGGCGCCGCCGCGGAACTGCTCGGGGTCCCGCCGCGCGACCTGGTGGCCGCCCGCTACCGCTTCAAGTCGACCCCGGCGGGGGAGCCGCCGGCGGACGCCGATCTCTTCCGCCTGATCACGCTCGGCACCGGCATCGGATCGGCGATGCCGTCCTTCGCATGGCTGCGGCCGGCCGACCGCTGGGCGCTGGTCCTGCGGGTCAAGGGGTTCTCGCCCGTGCTGCAGGGGAGCGGGCTCAAGGCCGAGCCGCGCCCGGCCGGCGCGCCCGAGTCGCGACCGCCGATCCAACCGGAGGATTCGAGGCGCGCCGCGCCTTCCGGGTCGGGGACGGGAAGCGACCGTGGGGCGGGGGAGCGGCTGTGGGGCGAGATGGGGTGCGCATCCTGCCATGGCCGGGACGGGGCCGGCCTGACGCGCGCGGCGGCGGGTGCGACGTGGACCGATACCGAGGGCCTGCCGGTGCCCCGCTCCGGAGACCTGACGCACGCCTGCGCGCTGCGCGGAGGCGCCTCCGGCGAGGCGCTCGAGCGGGCCGTCCTGTTCGGGGTCGGGCTCGCGATGCCGGCCTACGGGGATGCCATCGACGGGACGGAAAAACTCGGGGCCCTGCGGGACTATCTCCTGTTGCTTCAGGATAGTCCCGAGGGCCCCCGAGAGCGGGAGTGAGACGCGCTACTTGGCGGCGTACACGAAGTCGGCCTGCACCGAGCCGGTCGCCGGGACGGTGACCTGCTTGGTCTGCGTCCCCAATTTCTCGTGCCAGTACTCGAGCGTGTAGGTCCCGGCCGGCACATCCGCGATCTTGAAGTTCCCCGCGTCGTCCGACAGGGCGAAGTACGGGTGACCGGCGACGATGATGTACCCCTGCATCCAGGAGTGGACGTCGCAGGAGATCTTCACCACGTCCGGCTTGTCGAATTTCTCGGTCATGACCTTCTTGAATTTCGGCTGTGCCTTGTTGAACGGCACGTTGTTCTTCGGCCAGGAGTGGATGTTGTGCAGGATGCCGTCGTCGTTGACGATGTCGATCGTCTGCCCGGCCGGCACGATCTGGACGCGCGGCACGAACTTGCAGCCGTTCTGATCGATCTTCGGGTTGGTGGCCGAAGCCGCCATCTTCTTGCCGTCCTTGGGATCGGTGATGCTGACCACCACGTTCTTCACCGACTTGTCGGCCGCCACCAGGAGGGACGACTCGACTTGAGGGGTCTTGCCGCAGACCGCCTGGTCCTTGGTGATGCTGATCGGGGCGGGTGTGGGAGCATTGCCGGCGTACTTGACCTTGCCGACGATCTCCCCGGCGAAGGCCGGGGCCGCGGCCACGGCGGCCAGGGCTGCGAGGGCGAGGGCGGTGCGTTTCGTCATCATCATCGTCTCCTTTCGCTTAGGGCCGGGCGGCCATTGCGCCGCTCCGCCGCAGCCCGAGCGTGAAAATGTACTGGCTCACCAGCTCGATCTGCCGGTGGGGATCACCGGCCAGAATGTCCGGCGGAGCCGAGCCCTTCGGGTCCTCCGGATCGTAGAAGGTCGGCATCTTGGTGCCGGGCATCAGCTTCTGGGGATTCTCGATCCAGCGGGCGATCCAGTCGGCGTTCAGCCTCCGGTTCGCCAGTGTCAGATCGGGAGCCCACCCCTCGGGCGGCCCCTGCGGCTTGACGGAGCCGCGCTGGTGGCAACTCCAGCAGTTCAGGTACTCGGGGCTCACGAGCTTGACGGCGGCCTGCATCTCGGCGCCCCGCGGCGGCTCCTGCGGGAAGGTCTGGAACGGGAAGGTCCGCTTGTCCTTGGCCGCGAAGTGCTGCACCAGGGTGTCGGCCTCGTCGTCGGTGAAGCCGAAGGTCGGCATGCGCACCGCCAGCCACGGCCTGATCGGGCTGGGCGCCTTGAGGAAGCCGAAAAGCCAGTCGGGCTGCACCTTGTCCCCCTCCCCCTCGATGATCGGCGGCGCGAAGCTCGGCGCCATGGCCTGCGCCTCGTCCTCGGTCCTCCCCTCGGCCTGCAGATTGCGGGCGATGGCGACGCGGATCGCCCCGCCGGCGCCGTCCAGGATGTGGCAGCCCTGGCAATTATAGTCGCGCACCAGCTTCCGCCCCGCCTCGACGATCTGGTCGCGCCCGGAGAGACGCCGCACGCTCTCGAGCGGCACCTTCTCCTTGGTCAGACCCTGGAGGACGAGCGTGATGGAAGCGGCGTCGGCGTCGGTGAAGTCGAACTGCGGCATCCGCAGGCGGTCGTAGAAGGCCGCCACCTTCCCTTCGTCGAAGGAGCGCGGCGCCCTCAGCTTCTGCTGGAACCAGGCCGGGGAGGTGTGGGGGATCTTGACGTAACCGAAGTAGAGCAGGTCGGCGTGCTTGCTCCCCTCCTCCGACAGCTCGACGCCGATCGGCGGGGTCTTCTCGAAGCCCGGGATCAGGTGGCAGCCGAAGCAGCCGAGGCGGGCGATCGTCCGCTCCCCCAGGAACGCGTCCTTGTCGTGCTCGCTCATCGCGGCGAGCTTGGCGTCGGCGTCCGCCGGGGTCATGCGCTGGGTGAGGATGGCCCGCAGGGCGGCGTCCCGCGCCTGCGGCTGGGGCCGCGGCGCCGCCGCCCTCTCGGTCGCCGGGCTGTCGTCCTTGAGCGACGACAGGTAGGCGGTGATGTCGAGCGCCTCCTGCTGGCTGAGGCGCAGGCTCGGCATCCGGGTCTCCGGGAAATAGGCCCTGGGGTTGGTGATCCAGGCGTAGATCCACTCCGGCCGGGCCTTGCTCCCGATGCGCGACAGGTCGGGTCCGAAACGGCGCTCCCAGGCGACGGGATCGGGCGTCTCACCCGGCCTGCGGACCTTCAGGATCTCCGCCGCCACCTCGTCCTTTTCGATGGCGTGGCAGCCCATGCAGCCGACCGTCTTCACCAGCCGCTCCCCGCGCCCCGGGTCGCCCCGGCCGGGGAGCGCGGGAGTGGGGAATTTCTGCGCCTTCCCCGCGAGATAAGCCACGATGCCGAGCAGCTCGGCCTCCTCGCGCTCGGGATCGCCCGGCCCCTGGTGGTTCGACAGGCCGAACAGGCGCGGCATCCTGGTGCTGGGCCGGAACGCCTTGGGGTTCCTGATCCAGCGAGCCATCCAGTCGGTCGAGGTCTTCGACGTGATGCGGTCGAGCGGCGGCCCGACCCTCCGGAGATCGGCGAAGCCGCGCATCTTGTGGCAGCCGAAACAGCCGTAGCGCTCGACCAGTCTGAGGCCATGATTCAGACCGGGCGCCTCCGGGACCGAGACCACTCCCTGGTGGCACTTCAGGCAGCCGGCCTCGATGCGGCTCTTCGCCAGCATCGGGAAATCCCAGTAGTGGTCCCGCTCCCAGCCGTAGCTCTTCTCCCACGCCTCCCTCTGCTCGGCCGAGTCGGGGATGTGGACGGCATAGGTGAAGTCGACCGCTCGATCGCGCCCGCCGTGACACGGGGTGCACCCGAAGCGGTCCACCGGATGCGGGGAGGAGGCGCCGGCGAACAGGTTGAGCCGTGGATGGGTGCGGTACGGCTCCTGGTCCTCCTCGAAGCCGGCCCGGTCGGCCGACAGGTGGCAGGTCTGGCAGCGGTCGGCGCGCGGGATGCGGCTGAAGTTGATGTCGATCGGGACGGCGTTGAGCACGACCTGCTGGATCTTGATCGTCGGGGCCACGAAGTCCAGAAGCGGCGCATTGAGCAGATCGATCGCCAGCCGCATCAGGCCGCGCGGGGCCACCTTGTCGAGCTTCTTCTCCAGCCGGGCGACGCCGGTGTTGAGGTCGTCGATTTGCTTGTTGACCGCATCCCGCTTCCCGGTGATCTCCTTGATCACGGCCCGCTGGGCGGCGGCGTCCTTCTCGTGGTCCAGCTTGAGTATGGCGAGCGCGTTCATCCGCTTCTCGAGGTCGTCCATCTTCGCCTCGATCGTCCGCGCGGCGGGGAGCCCGCCGTGGCGCGCCTCCTCGAAGTCGAAGCGCTCGGCGTCGTAGGTCGACTTGATGGTGCGGAACGCCAGGTCGTCCTTGTAGGCGATGTTCTCGATCACCTTCAGCTTCGCCTCGGCCTCCTCGAGGTCCCTGGCGTGCCGGGCGATGGCCCTCTGCGCCTCGTCGATCTGATCCTTGAGACCCTTGAGCTGGTCCTGGCTCAGCTCCTTCTCCGCCGTGTCGAGCTGGGCGCGCGTCTTCTCCGCCTCGAGGCGCTGGAACCGCTGCTGGTACCCCTTCCAGCCCCGGCTGTAGTCGTCCTGCACCATCCAGACCAGGACCACGAGCAGGCCGATGCTGCAGGCGGCGAACAGGACGTTCAGCGCGCTGATCTTCCTGAGGAACTCTTCGTTCGGCTTCGCCACGTCGACCTCGGCGGGGGAGGGGGGCCGCCCCTCCGCCGTCAGATGTTGAAGAAGATCTCCGGCATGGTCACCAGGTAATGCAGGTTGAACATCCAGCGCAGCATCATCTTGATCGGCAGGCTGACCATGGTCAGGAGCAGGAAGACCATGATGTGGAAGCGCGCCGGTCCCAGCTTGTCATGGAAGCCCTTCATGACGCGCTTCGCCAGAAGCGGCGGCAGCCCCAGGAAATAGGCCGCGACCAGAGTCAGGCCGAAGATCTCCCGCACGAACATGTTCTTGGGAAGCCCCGTGTGCAGGAGCTTGACCCAGATGATCTGCGACAGGTCGATGTTGATGAGCGGCACCAGCTTGTGGACGTCCCAGTATTCGAAGGGCCCGAAGAAGTTCTGGTTCGGGCCGCGCAGGAAGGTGCCGATGACGATCAACCAGACCCACAGCACCACGAAGCCGAAGAGGAAGATCACCACCTCCCACTTACGCTCCTTGAAGCTGAAGTAGCCGTTCCCCTTGGGGTTCTTGTCGATGTAGGGGATGGCCATCAAACCCACGATGATGAGGCCCGGCAGCAGCACGCCGGCGATCCAGGGGTCGTAATAGACCAGCATCTCCTGGAGCCCGAGGAAGTACCAGG